>NZ_CAJMXC010000034.1:0-17596 GCF_905219715.1 Olsenella sp. CU969 | reverse complement strand
CCCAGGCCCCGGACCGCGCCGCCCCCCCGCGTCGCGGGGCCTCCGCGGCACGACGTCCCTGCTGACGGCTGTGACGGGGCGTGCGGTCGGGACGTCCCTGCCCCGCGCCGGCGCCGCCGCGGGGGTTCCTGGGGTCTGCCATGGGTTCCTAACTCTCGTGGGGTCGGGCGTCGAGGAACGCCTGGAGGAAGAGCGACGCCGCGACCATGTCTACCTTGCCCCGCATGGAGCGCTCGTCCATGCCCTGGGCCCTCAGGATACGTTTAGCCTCGGTGCTGGAGAGACGCTCGTCCGCGAATTCCAGAGGAAGACCGCAGGCACGGGCGATGTCGCGCGCCTGCGCCATGACCCGCTCGGCCTGGGGGCCGTCGTCACCGGCCATGGTCCTGGGCCTGCCGCACACGAGGACGTCGGGCTCGTGGTCCTCCAGGACGCGACGGAACGTCCGGGCGCCCGAGAGCACCTCGTCAGCGGGGAGCACGCACACCGGGAAGGCGACGGCGCCCGAGACATCGGACGCCGCCACACCGATACGGCGCTCCCCTATGTCCAGGGCAAGGTACCGCACCGGCTACTTCCCCTGGCCCAGACGCTCGCGCACGGCGTCGAGGGCGTCGGCGATGACCGCGGGGCCGGGCAGCCCGCCCTGGGCCATGGCGGGCTTGCCGCCGCCGCGGCCGCCGAAGGCACCGGTGACCGCCTTCACGACGGCGCCGGCNTCGAAGCCGGCCTCGACGGCCTCCTTGGTGCCGGCGGCCAGAAGCGACGTCTTGCCCTCGTCGGACTGGGAGACGAGGAAGCACGCCACAGGGCCCTTGGCCTGCTCGCGCAGGGTGTCCCAGACGCCGCGGAGGTCGCGCGCGTCGCGGCCGTCCAGGCGCGTCACCACGGCCTTGTAGCCGTCGCACTGGATGGCGCCGGCCAGGGCGTCCACGGCGGCGTTGGTGCCAGCGCCGGAGAGNGCGCGCTTGAGCTTGGCCTTGAGGTCGCGCTCGCGGGCCAACATGTCGTCCACGGCGCCGGCCACGGAGGCGGGGCGGCTCTTGAGGGAGGCGGCCGCGGCGTCGAGGGCGTCGAGGCGGCCGTTGAGGAAGTCCAGGGCGCCGAGCGAGGTCACGGCCTCGATGCGACGGGCGGCGCTGCCCACGGAGCCCTCGGACACGATCTTGAAGATGCCGAGCTCGGCGGTGTTGGAGGCGTGGAGGCCGCCGCAGAGCTCCGCGGAGAAGGGCTCGGGGCCCTCGCCGGCACGCACCACGCGCACCTCGTCGCCGTACTTCTCGCCGAAGAGCGCCACGGCGCCGGAGGCCTTGGCGTCCTCGATGGACATGAGCTCGGTGGTCACCGGCAGGGCGAGGAAGATCTGCTCGTTGACGAGCTCCTCGATGCTATGGACCTGCGCCTGGGTCAGGGCCTCGAAGTGGGTGAAGTCGAACCTCAGGCGGTCGGGGGCCACGAGGGAGCCGGCCTGGTGCACGTGGTCGCCCAGGACACGCTTGAGCGCGGCGTCCAGCAGGTGGGTGGCCGTGTGGTTGCGGCGGATGAGCTCGCGGCGGCGCTCGTCGACCTCGGCGGTCACAATGTCGCCCACGCGCACGAAGCCGCCCTTGACGCGGCCCACGTGGGCCGTGAGGCCGTCGTGGGAGACGGTGTCGTCCACATCCATGCGGAACTCGATGCCGGAGAGCTCGCCGGTGTCGCCCACCTCGCCGCCCATCTCGGCGTAGAACGGGGTGCGGTCGAGCACGACCTCCACGTCGTCGCCGGTCTCGGCGCGCATGACGCTCTCGCCGTCGCGCACGATGGACAGCACGGTGCAGCCTCGGAGCTCGCCCCNCTCNNAGCCNNGGAACTCNGGGGCGTCCACGGGGTCGGACAGGGCCGTCCAGACGTCCACCTGGCTCCATGCGTCGGAGTCGGTGGCGCCGGCGGCGCGGGCGCGGGAGCGCTGGGCCTCCATGTCGGCGTCGAAGGCCCCCTGGTCGATGTCGTGGCCGGCGCCGAGGGCGATCTCGCGGGTGAGGTCCACGGGGAAGCCGTAGGTGTCGTGCAGGGTGAAGGCCACGTGGCCGGAGAGGGTCTCCCCCTCCGCGAGCCTCTCGAGCTCCCCCTCAAGGTAGAGGCGGCCGGTCTCGATGACGGAGGAGAAGCGGGCCTCCTCGGCGCGGACGGTCCCCTCGATGAGGGCGGCGTTCTCCACGAGCTCGGGGTAGGTGTCACCCATGAGGCGCGTCACCTCGGCCACGTAGTCGCAGAGGAAGGCGTCCTCGATGCCCAGCAGGCGACCGTGGAAGACGGCGCGGCGGAGCAGGCGGCGCAGCACGTAGCCGCGGCCCTCGTTGGAGGGCAGGATGCCGTCGCCGATCATGAACGTGACNGCACGGGAGTGGTCGGCGATGATGCGCAGCGAGACGTCCTTGGAGAACTCCTGCCCGTAGGTGGCGCCGGAGAGGCGCTCGCCGAGCTCGATGAGGCTCCAGAGGATGTCGCCGTCGTAGTTGGACGACTTGTGCTGCATGATGGCGGCCATGCGCTCGAGGCCCATGCCGGTGTCGACGTTCTGGTGCGGGAGGTCTGCCAGCGTGCCGTCCTCCTGGCGGTCGTACTGGGTGAACACGAGGTTCCAGAACTCGAGGAAGCGGTCGCAGTCGCAGCCCGGGGCGCAGTCGGGGCTGCCGCAGCCGTGCTCCTCGCCCTGGTCGAAGTAGATCTCGGAGCAGGGGCCGCAGGGGCCGGTGGGGCCGGCGGCCCAGAAGTTGTCATCCTCGCCCAAGCGCGAGATGTGGCCCGGGTCCACGCCCAGGGACTCCCAGATGGCCGCGCAGTCGTCGTCGTCGGTGAAGACGGTGAAGTAAAGGCGGTCGAGCGGGAGGTGCAGGTGGTTGACGATGAAGTCGAACGCCCACTCGCAGGCCTGGCGCTTGGAGTAACCGCCGAAGGCGAAGTTGCCAAGCATCTCGAAGAACGAGAGGTGACGCCCGTCGAGGCCGATGGCGTCGATGTCGTTGGTGCGCAGGCACTTCTGGCACGAGGTGGCGCCGATGGCGTCCTTGAGGGTCTTGGTGCCCAGGTAGTACTGCTTGAACTGGTTCATGCCGGCGTTGGCGAGGAGCAGCGACGGGTCGTCGGGGACCAGCGAGGAGGACGGGAACCGCTTGCAGCCGTGGGCCTCGAAGAAGTCGAGGAACGAGGAGCGGATCTCTGCGGTGGTCATGGTCGGGTAGTCANGNTCAGCCACGGGGCTTCTCCNTTGCAGGCTGGTCNCNTACAGGGGGCATTCTACCGCTTGTCCCGGNCCCGGTCGTCGTCTTGGGCGTCGCCGCCGCGCTGCCCCGACGCGCGGTCGTGGCCGCGCTCGAGGACGGAGGCGGCCTCCGCGGCGTGGCGCCGGATGACCTCGGTGACGTCGGGCCTGGGCGCAGGGTCGGCCTCGGCCGTGACGTCGGTCTCCGGCGGCTCGGGCACGAGGCGGCTCGTGGCGAAGAAGTGGTCGTCGTCGAGGGCGTCGCAGGAGGGCGCCGGGCTGCCGTCGGCGTGGCGGTAGGGCGTGCCCTGAAAGAGCGCGCCGTCGCGGGACACGAGTTGGCGGCCCGTGCGGGTCTCGAAGTAGTAGATGAACACGCCCTTGATGGCGGCGCTCACCGGGATGGAGATGGCCATGCCCACGGCGCCGCCGAGGCTCGAGCCCACCACGANGGCGAGGAGCGACAGGGCGGGGTGCACCTGGACGGCGGAGCGCATGACCACTGGACTCACGACGTTGTCGGTGACGTTCTCGGCCACCATGGCCACCACNAGGGTCCAGNGGNCGCACACCGGGCTCACGAACAGGGCCGTCACCGTGGCGATGGCCGCGCTGATCCAGGGGCCCACGACGGGCACGANGTGGAGCAGCCCCGTGAGGATGCCCATGAGCGGGGCGTAGGGCTGGCCCACGACCGTGAAGCCGAGGAACGCCAGCGAGCCGCCCACGATGGATGTGATGACGATGCCGCGCATGTAGCCGCCCATGGAGCGGCTGGCGACGGCCAGGAGCAGCGTGAGGTCGTCGCGGTGGGCGGGGCCGGCGATGACGGCGAACTCCCGCACGATCCTGGGGTAGTCGCGCGCGAGCCAGTAGGCCATGACGAGGCCCAGGAAGAACATGAAGAACACGTTGACGATGTTCATGAGGTTGGGCAGCAGGCCGCTGGAGAGCTGGCTCGCGAGGTCGGTGGCGAACCTCGACCCCATGGTGGACAGGGCGTCCACCACGCCGGTCATGTTCTGCTGGAGGTCCGCGGTGTCCGCGTTGCCGTAGCGCTCGAAGAGCGAGCGCAGCCAGTCCTGGGTCTCGCGGAGGTAGCCGGGGATGCNCTCGAGGAGCGACGTGAGCTGCTCGGTGAACGCGGGGCCCAGCACCGCCACCACGGCGGCGGCCACGCCGAGCACGCACACGAGGGCCATGATGGCTCCGAGGGCGCGCCCCACGCCGTGGTTCTCGAGCCAGTTGACGAGCGGGCTGCAGATGAAGCCCACGATGATGCCCACGGCGAGGAACTCGATGGCGGGGGNCAGGAAGCCCAGGGCCCANACCACGAAGATGAAGACGAGGACGAACCCCACGACCGTCCACACGCGCACCATGCGCTGGCGGTCGGANGCGGGGACCCCCGTCGGCTGCTGTACTGACGGTTGGCCGGCCATGCTACCCCATCAACCCCTCGGGGTCGATGCGGTCCTGGACCTTCTTGAGGGTGCGGCGCAGGAAGCGCGAGACCTGTACCTGGCTCACGCCGAGGCGCTTGGCGATCTCCACCTGGGTGAGGCCGTCCTGGAAGCGCATCTTGAGGACCTCCTGCTCGCGCGGCGAGNAGGAGCCGATGGTGTCCTCGATGACCATGCGGTCGTCGGAGGCAAGGAGGTCCTGGTCCTCGGTGGCGTAGTGGTCGATGACCGAGGGGGCGNCCTGGTCGCCGGAGCCGCCGCCCTCGANGGGCACGGAGCTGTAGGCGCTCNAGGACTCCATGGCNTCGAGGACCTCGTCGACGGTGACGCCGAGGGAGGCCGCGATCTCGTCCACGGAGGGCGAGCGCTGGAGGTCCTTCGTGAGCTCGTCGGTGGCCTGGTTGACCTTGGCCGAGAGCTCCTGCAGGCGTCTGGGCACGCGCACGGACCAGCCCTTGTCGCGGANGTGCCGCTTGATCTCGCCCATGNTGGTNGGCGTGGCGTAGGTGGTGAACTCCAGGCCGCGCTCCGGCTCGAAACGGTCGATGGCCTTGATGANGCCGATCGTGCCCACCTGGATGAGGTCGTCGAGCGACTCGCCGCGGTTCTTGAACTTGGAGGCGAGGAAGCGCACGAGGTTGAGGTGGCTCACGATGAGCTGCTCGCGGGCGTCCTCGTCGCCCTCGTCCTTGTACAGGGCGAAGAGCTCCCGCGTGCGCTCCTTGTCCCACGCCAGCTTGCCTCTGCCGGCACCGGCGGACATGCGGCGGGCGTGGATGCCGGAGGTCCGGGAGACCTGGGGCCTGGACTCGCTCACTCGGCCCCTCCCATCTTCTTGAGGACCGTGAGGCGCGTGTGGCCGTCGTCGATGGAGTACTCGTCGGTGACCGAGCCGAGGATGAGCTGGGCGTAGTCGAACGAGCCCTCCTCATAGGCGTCCTCCACGTCGCGGCAGGGGCCCAGGGAGAAGCTCATCCGGATCTGGGCCTCGTCGATGGCGAAGAGGATGTCGCAGAAGTCCTGCTCGGTGGCGCAGGCGTAGACGAAGCCCTCCTCGGCGGCCATGCGCACGTCCTCGACGTCGTCGATGGACAGGCCGCAGACCACGGCCAGGTTGGCTGCCAGCATGCGCACCGAGCGGGCGAACTCCGCCGATGCGGGGGTCTTGAGCTCGACGATCTTGCTATCCATGGGGCCTCTCCTACTCGTTGTCGCTGTCGGTGGGGGCGCTGGCGGGATAGGTGAAGTACCCGCTGTCGTCGGAGACGGTCTCTACCTCGGGAGCTGCGGCGTCGATGGCCGCAGCCTCGGCCTCGGGCAGCGGCTGGGCCCCCTGCTCGCCGCCCTTGCCGGTGATCTTGTTGACGGCGCGTCCCGCGACGGCGGCGGCCTTGTCGACGACGCCGCTCACGGCGGTGGTGGCGTCGGAGGCGGCCCCGGTGACGGTCCCCACGTCGGACAGGATGGTGTTCACCTGAAGGAGGTCGAGGGAGAGGGCGTCCACCGTGGTCTCCACCTTGCCGAGGAGGGGCTTGACCTCCTGGATGGCGGGGTTGAGGTCGGCGACGGCCTTGTCGACGTTCTTGATGGTGCCCTGGAGCCCGTCGACCGTGNCGNNGACCTTGTCCACGAGGCCGTCGACCTTGCCGCGGACCTTGCGCAGGGTGAGGGCGATCTCGACGCCCACCCACACGAAGGCGGCGATGAGCACGACGAGCGCGACGATAATCCAGATGTTCATGGCGTTCCCTTTCTCAGNGCGCCGGCCTCGGCCGGNGCCCGTTCGNTCCGATGGTTTGCATTCTACCCATCTGAGGGCGCAGGCCCNCCGCCGCGGTCGCGGGCCACGGCCTCGCGGCGCCAGGCCNCCCACCCCCGCTCCGACGGGTGCCAGAACGCACCCGCGGAGAGGCCCTCGGGCAGGTAGCGCTGGGGGACCCAACCGGCCGGGAAGGCATNGGGGTAGAGGTAGGGCCCGTAGGATTCGGACCCGGGGCGGTGGCGGTCGCGCAGGTGGTTGGGCACCTCGCGGCGCGGTCCGCGGCGCACCTCGGAGAGGGCGGCGTCTATACCGGCCTCGCAGGCGTTGGACTTGGGCGCGAGGGCGAGGTACGTGGCCGCCTGGGCCAGGTTGATGCGGCACTCCGGGTAGCCGATGACCTCCGCGGCCTTGAAGGCGGCCTCGGCCACGAGGACGGCCTGGGGGTCGGCGTTGCCCACGTCCTCGGACGCGCAGATGAGGATGCGGCGGGCGATGAAGCNCGGGTCCTCTCCCCCGTCGAGCATGCGGGCGAGCCAGTAGAGGGCGGCGTCGGGGTCGGAGCCCCGCATGGACTTGATGAAGGCCGAGACCACATCGTAGTGCATGTCGCCGCCCTTGTCGTAGGGNAGGCCGCGGCGGGGGTTGGCCTCCTCGACCNCGGCGACCGTGATGGCGTAGGGGCCCTCCTCCGGGACGGACGCCGGCACCGTGCCGTCGGGGCTCGCGAGCTGGGACGCCAGCTCCAGCGTGGTGAGCGCGGCCCGGCCGTCGCCGCCGGCGAGCGACACCACGGCGGCGCGGGCCTCGTCGTCGAGGGCGAAGCAGCCACGGAGGCCCCGGTCGCTGGCCAGGGCGCGGTCCACGAGCTCCCCCACGGCGCCGTCGTCCAGGGCCGTGAGCTCCACCACGCGGCTGCGGGACAGCAGGGCCGAGTTGACCTCGAAGTAGGGGTTCTCGGTGGTCGCGCCCACAAGCACCACCACGCGGTCCTCCACGGCGTGGAGCAGAGCGTCCTGCTGGCTACGGTTGAACCGGTGGATCTCGTCCACGAACAGGATCGTGCGCCGGCCGTCGGAGAGCAGGCGGTGCTCGGCGGCGTCCACCTCGCGGCGGAGGTCCTTGACGGNGCCGGTGATGGCCGACACCTCCACGAACTCCGCCCGGGTGACGTTGGCCACGATGCGGGCCAGGGTGGTCTTGCCCGTGCCGGCGGGGCCGTAGAGGATCACGGAGGAGAGCACGTCGTGCTCGATGGCGCGGCGCAGCCACGAGCCGGGGCCCACCGCCTGGGGCTGGCCGACGAACTCCTCGAGGGTGTGGGGTCGCATGCGGGCGGCGAGAGGTGCGAACCGCGCCTTGGCCTCGCGCTCCCGCTGGGAGAATAGAGTGTCCATGGCAGGTATTGTAAGGNCTTGGAAACTAATGTTCGCCATACTGGCCCAAACCCACGAACTCGACGGAGGGACCATGGACTACACGGCGGGGACCTGCCGCCGCCCCCTCATCGGCATCTGCGGCAGGCCCGACGAGACGGGCGAGTACCTCATCATCTTCAAGGACTACGCGGACCGCGTCTACGAGGCCGGCGGCCTCCCCGCGGGCCTGCCCGCCCACGAGGGCGCCGACGCCTGCGCCGACGAGGTGGCCGAGCGCTTCGACGGCATCGTGTTCACCGGCGGCTGCGACATCGACGGCGCGAGCTTCGGCGGGCGCGCCTACGACGACTCCACCCACCACCCCCTCGGCGAGACCATGCCCGTGCGCGNCGCNTTCGAGGGCGCNCTCGTGCACGCCTGCTGGGACCGGGACGTGCCGTGCCTGGGCGTNTGCCGAGGCCTCCAGGTCATGAACGTGGCNATGGGCGGGAGGCTCGTGCGCGACGTGAGCGNGCAGGCCTGGTCCATGGCCGCGCACATCGGCAGTCACCTGCAGCCCGAGCCCTTCGACACGCCGAGCCACGACGTGCTGGTGGAGCCCAACAGCGAGCTCGCCCGCATCCTCGGCCGCCTGGAGACCCGGGTGAACTCCATCCACCACCTGGCCATCTCGGAGGTGCCCCAGGGCGGCCACGTGGTGGCGCGCGCCCTCGACGGCACGCCCGAGGCCATCGACTTCACGGACCGCACGTTCTTCATGGGCGTGCAGTGGCACCCCGAGATCATGGGCACGCAGCCCGAGCTCTTCTCGGCCTTCGTGGCCGCGGCCGACGCCCGGCGGAGGGCCCTGGGCCGCTGAGGGTCCGGCCCGGGTACAGCACGCGGGCGCAGACGGACAGGGCGCCCGGGACCGCCGTCTGAGACGGGTCCCGGGCGCCCTCCGCGCCCCAGCCGTGCGTGTCCCGGCCGGCCGTCAGCCCGCGAGCATGAGGGCCACGGCCACGAAGGCCGTCACCACGCCCACGAGCGACTCGCCGCCGAGAAGGCCCGACGCCGCCGCCTGCCAGCGCGCCTCCCGGGCCGCCTTGGCCTCGGGGTCGTCATCCCTGTGGCGGTGCTCCACGACGATGCGCACGAGGGCGCCGAGGCCCGCCGACGCGCTCATGTGGAACGGCAGGTACACGCCCAGGCCGAGCGTCATGACCGGCAGCTTGAGCAGGGCCATGACGAAGCCGGCCGCCAAGGCGCCGAAGAACACGCCCACGTGGGGGATGCCGCCCGCCATGGTCGCCACGACGGAGGCCTGGGCGGCCACGAAGGTGTCGGCGCCGGTGGCCTCGGGGCCGAAGGCCTCGGGCCCGTAGGCGCCGGCCAGAGCCATGAGCATGAGCGAGGCGACCACGGCGCCCACGAGGCCGCCCACCACCATGCCGGCGAACTGGTCGCGCGGGTCGGTGTCCAGGGCGTCGCCGGCCTTGAGGTCGTTCATGACGTCGCCCACGATGCCGCAGGCCACGGCCACCACGGCCGCGCCGAGGAACAGCGTCTCCATGGAGAGGCCCGCGAAGGCGATGCGCACGAGCAGCAGCACGAGCACGCCGAAGATCTCCATGGGGTTGATGCCCATGGTTCCCGTGAGCCACGCGGAGAGGTACACCGAGAACCACGCGCCGAGGATGACGACGACCGACGGCAGCGGCCCGAGGCCGAGGCCCACGCAGGCGACGACGGCCACCACGGCCATGGCGAGCGCCACGGCGGAGCGGGGCACGGAGAGGCGGCGGCGCTCCTCGGCGGCGTCGGGGCGCGGCGCGGCGCCGGCGCCACCCGCGAGGCGCGCCTTGACGACGGGCACGAGCCCCGAGACCACGGCCCCGCCGCCCACGCCGAGCATGAGACCGAGGCCGAGGCTCGTCTGGATGGACGGCGCGTCCGCGGCGGCGATGACGCCGAGGGCGGGAAGGGCCCAGGCCACCACGACGGTGCCCAGGACGGCGCCGGCGAACCACACGAGGGCGGGCACGACGCCCACCACGAAGCCCATGGCCGCCATCATCGGCGAGTTGTACACGCCCAGGGTGACGCCGGGGATGACGCCGCCGAAGCCCAGGACCGAGGGCAGGGCACCAAGGTTGTCGCGGACGAAGGCGTAGAGGGCGGCGAGGCCCATGGACCCGAAGAGCACCGGGGCGTCCTTGCCCTGGGAGCCGTCGCAGGCCCTGAGGGTGTCCGCCGCCGAGAGACCCACGGGGTAGGCCAGACGCCGCTCCCGGATGAAGTAGGGCTGGAGCACCGCCGAGGCNACGAGGCCGAGNGNCGTGCCCGACAGGGCGCAGAGCAGCACCTGGGGGAACGTCACCTGGTACTGGGGGCCCAGCATCCAGAGACCGGGCAGCGTGAAGGCGAGGCCGCCGGCCACCATGGCGCCGGCACTCATGGCCGCGTGGCACNCGTTGGCCTCGTGGAGGTCCCGGCTGCCGAGGGCCCTCAGGGTCACCACCGAGGCCAGGGCCGCGAAGACGATGGGCCAGGGCAGGGCCCCCATCTTGAGGGCGATGAACATGGAGNTCGCNGTGAGCACGGCGCTGCCCACCGACCCGATGACGAGGGCGCGCGGCGTGAGGGCGCGGCCGGCCCGCGGGGACTGGCTGGTCTCAGGGTGCATTGGTCTCCCCTAACGTGAGGATGTTCGNGGTTGTTCGGGCAATGGTAGCTGAAAATCAGGCACAGGCGCGGGGCACGGACTGATGTGCACTGGGGTGGGCGCGGGCGCTGGGGCGCCGCAGGCCTCAGGCCAGGGCGTCGAAATAGTTGTGCTGGGGGAAGACCTTGGCGGCGGTGGGGTCCAGGCGCTCGGCGAGGGCCATGAAGTAGTCGTCGGTCATCGAGGCGATGTAGTCGGCCGCCGTCTGCACCGGGTCGGCCTCCCAGTCGTAGGTGCGGTCGTAGTGGGCCAGGTCGGCCTCCAGGGGCGCCACATGGTGGGCGAAGACCGGCGCCTCGGCCCGACCGGCCCGGAGGTCGTCGAGGGCGGCGTCGAACACGAGCTCGAACAGCCCCTCCACGGCGTGGCTCGTGGCCCCGTTTATCTCGGTGGAGTGGTAGATGCGCTCGAAGTTCTCCCGCTTGGCGCGCTTGAGCTCGGCGAACCCCTCGTCGCTCATCACTATGGCGTCCTGGCCCAGGCTCGACTCCACGATGTCCGAGATGAAGGCGTCGAGGGCCCAGNTGTTGTAGGCGCCGCCGAGGCCGTCGGCGAAGGAGCCCTCCCCCACGTGACCGGCGCGGATGGCGTCCTGACGGTCCTTGCCCACGTAGGCCACGATGTCGGCCACGCGCACGACGCAGCCCTCGAGCGTCATAGGCCTGAGGTGCCCCACGGCTCCCTCGCCCTCCGTGGCGCAGGCGGCCACGGCTGCGTCGAACCCCTCGAAGGAGGAGAGGCCNGAGACGGTGAAGCGCTGGAGCNCGCACTCGCCGTTGTGGCAGAGGATGCCGTCCAGGNTCTGGAGGCAGAGGTTGCGCCCGTAGAGGGTGTCGAGCACGCGCACGGAGTGCACGTTGTGGAAGAACCGCCGCCCGTCGCGACGGCGCAGGATGGCGTCCAGGAAGCGCTCGCCGGCGTGGCCGAACGGCGTGTGGCCGATGTCGTGGCCGAGGGCCACGGCCTCGATGAGGTCGCAGTTGAGGCCGAGGGCCCGGCCGATGTCGCGGGCCACGCGGCTCACGAGCTGCACGTGGAGGCCGCGGCGCGAGAGGTCCTCTTCGGCGAGGAAGCTGAACACCTGGGTCTTGCCGGCGAGGCGGTTGTAGGCCGGCAGGTGCATGACCTTCTCGACGTCGCGCATGANGGCGGGGCGGAGGGCCGTGGCCACGTCCCGGGGCTCGTCCGCACGGCGGAGCGCAGCGGAGTCGGGCGTGGCCCAGGGGCTGCAGGCACCCCGGGCGGCGTTCTCGGCCACCTGGGCCCGCGCCTCGGGGGAGAGCCCCCGGGCGAGGCCGGGCGCCAGGGGGTTGAGGGCGCCCTGCCGGCTGCCGGGCCTCACGGCCGGCCCCCGCGGTCCACGAAGCAGCCCATGTTGAGGCGGCTCGTCCACTCGCCGATGGTGGCGCCCACGCCGCAGCGGGTGAAGACGCCCGAGAAGCGTCCGCCGAAGAGGTAGAGGCCCTCCATACAGGAGGCATCCACGACGCCCGAGAGCTGGGTGACGTCCTCCGGCGCGCAGCCGCCCACGACCACGGGGCACACGTACTGCGGCGCGTAGGCCTGCACGACGGCGCCGGTCTCGCGGCCCCGCCCGAGGACCTCGAGCCAGCGCCCGTCGTCCACGTCGCGGCCGGCCACGACGGAGTCGGCGTTGTAGCCGTCGGCGGGCTTGACGATCCAGGCCTCCCGGTCGAGGTAGGGGGCGAGGTCGTCTCCCGGGGCGAGCACCTTGGTGAACGGCACGTGGGCCCGCACGAACTCGAGCTCCCCGGCGTCCAGCACCGAGGCCGCCTGCGGGCCGTGGAAGAAGGCGAACACGTTCTTGGTGGCGCAGGGCCAGGTGGAGAAGCCGCCCACCACGCAGGCCAGGTTCTCCTCGGCGGCGAGGACCAGGGCGNCGGCCCCTTCGCAGGGCTTCCCCATCATCTCCGAGACCACCACGCGACGCCACACGCAGTCTATGGGGCCGCGGCCGTCCATGAGGCGCCACCGGCCGCCCACCTCGTCGACGGNGAGGTCGCGGATGTCGGTGATGCGGGCGTCCACGCCCATGGCGGCAAAGCGGGCCACGAAGTCCTCAGCCTCGTCGCGGGAGAGCGACTCCAGGTAGTCGACGACGGCGAGGCTGGGCCGCCCCGCCGGGAAGGGCCCGGTCCCGGCCAGGTCCCAGGCGCCGTAGCAGTCCAGGACCTCACGGGCGCAGGCGTCCACCACCGAGTANGGGTCGAGGCCGGGGCGCTCCCCCTCGAGCGCGGCGAACGTGGGGCCCAGAGCCACGGCGCGGGAGACCTCGTCGGTGGCCGTCATGCCCGCCGAGCCGTCGCAGTTGAGCTCGCAGAACCAGTACTCCCCGGTGTCCTCGTTCAGGAACACGTCCACGCGGGCCACGGGGACCGGGCAGGGGAAGTGGTCCTCGATGAGGCAGAGGCGCTCGACGTCGGCGGGCAGCCCGAAGGCGGCGCGCACCGCCGGGTCGCAGCGGTAGGCCCGGAGCGTCTTGGCCATGATGCGGTACATGGTCTCGGCGGCGTCGGCGAGCAGGCGCTCGCCCTCGACGGTGAACAGCTTGGGCGTGAAGGCCCAGCTGAGCGGGGCCCCGTGGTAGAGGGCGTGCGTCCCGGCGAGGTAGGCCTGCCCCGCGGCGCGGCCCTCGGCGTCGAGGCCGGGCAGCGACCCGCAGAGGGCGTTGAAGCGGTCCTCCAGGGCGCGCCCGAGGGCGGGTGCGGCGGCGTCGGGCGCCGGTGCGGGCGCGGCGTCGGCGCGGGCCGGGGCGCCCTCCCCCACCGACGCCGGGGCCAGCGGCTCCAGGTGGCAGGGCACGGCCGGCGCCAGGGCGGCGAGGTCGATGGGCTCGGTGTCCTCCGGCGGCAGCTCGCAGGGCTCGGCGCCCTCCCGGGCGGCGATGGCCTCCCGGGCGGCGCGGCGGGCCTTCTTGGCCGCCATNGTGTCGATGGGCGGCTCGCCGGCCATGACGCGGCCGATGCGCAGGGCCATGAGCCGGGCGCCGCGGGCCGAGGGGTGGTCGGCGTCAGCGAAGTAGCGGGCGCGGTCCTCGAGGAGCTCGAGGCCGTCCACGAGGGTCACCTCAGGGTGGCGGGCGCAGGCGTCGGCGATGAGTCCTGGGACCGTGCCGTAGGCGGCGCCGCGGGCCGTGGGGTAGGCGTCCTCGTCGTGAGGCGTCGGCGTGGCGCAGAAGAGGCGGGCCTCGGGCCAGAGAGAGCATACGGTGTCGATGTAGGCGGCGACCTCGCGGGCCACGACGGTGCCGGACCACCCCTCGAAGCGGTAGTTGGGGCCGAGGGCCACCCACACCGTGTCCGGGGCCTCGAGGGCCCCGAGTCCCATGAGGGCCGTGGGCTGGAACACGAGACCGCCCACGCCCTGGTTCACGAGGTCGAGGCCCTTGTCGGCCGCCACGAGCGCCGGCCAGGTGCCGGCCGGGTCGCCGGCGAGGAANCCCTGGGAGATGGAGTCGCCCANCANGAGGAGGGTGGGCCGGGGCGGCACCGGGTCCGCGTACGTGCCGTCGCAGAGCACCGTGCCGACGGTGCAGCCCCTCAGGGCCGGCAGGTAGATGCGCACGTGGCGGCGCGGGTCGAACCCCGGCAGCGTGGGGTCCCCGTCCTCGCCGGCGAGGTCCACNACGAGCTCCTCGGGGCCCTCCGGGGGCATGCACGGCGCCACGGGCCGGCCGTCGACCGTGGCCGAGACGCCGTCGAACGGGTCGTCCGCGGGACCTCCGACGGCGAGCTCCACCTGGGCCGCGGTGGTGCGGGGCTCGGGGTCCACGTCTATCTGGAGGGCGCACTCGGAGGCGTCGGTCTCGAACTCGACCACGATCCCGGAGGTGGTGCGCGCCTGGGCCCGGTAGAGCGACGGGTGCCACGCGGCGCAGCTCCCCAGGGCCCTGAGCTGGGAGGGGAAGAACCGCAGCGGACGCACCCAGCCGGACGCGCCGCGCTCGAGCGACACGGCCCCGTGGAGCAGCCCCTCGGCGGGGACCTCCACGGGCCAGCTCCTCCCCAGCCTGTGCCAGCGGCATCTGCCCATTCGGGTCCCCCTCTCGCGGTCGGCGCTCATCGGACACCGGCCATTGTCTCACAAGGCACCCAGGGCCCCTCACCCTCGCCCGATGGGTAAGAGCACCCCGGGGCGCCGTGCCCCGGACAGGATGCGTGGNAAGGGAGCCCCGNGACCGTCATCGCGCGCGCACTCATCGTGCTTGTGACCCTCTACGCCTGCGGGCGCATCATGTACCAGGGCGACGACCCCAAGGTGCGCTGGCGNTNCTTCCACGTGGTGCTGGAGTTCTGCGTCGTCATGGTGGGCAACNCCCTGGTGATGGCCGCGCTCCTGGTGGGGGCCGCCGCGCTGCTCCGGGTCCCCGGGCCCACCGCCGCGCTCATGGGCCTCCTGGTGACCGACGACGGCCGGTTCTCGGCGGGGACGCTCATGACCGCCATCTTCCTCCTGGTGTTTGCCACCGCCATCGTGCAGTACGAGGTGCGGCGCCTCCTGCGTGGCCGCTTCGGCTGGGTGTCCATGGGCGGCGACGAGTACCAGATCTTCGAGTACATCATCCAATGGCTGACCATCTTCTGCGTGGTCTACCAGTGCTTCTTCGAGGGGTTTGCCAGCGTGGCGCGCCTCGGGCACCCGGAGGGCCTCGGCCAGTTCTTCTCCATCGCCCTCACGCCGGCCAACATCAACCTCGTGCTGCAGCCGTTGCTCATCTCCAGCTGGGTGACCGTGGTGTTGGAACGGTTCGCCCGCCGGAACGCCCCCAAGCGCGGGTCCGCCCGCATCAAGGGCCGCTCCCCACAAAAAAGGCGCCCCGGGCCGCATCGCGGCAGCAGGGGGCGCCGGGGCAGGGCCGATCGGGGCGCGGCTAGGCGTCGAGGCCGTCGTTGATGATGGCGGCGATCTTCTCGGCGTCGTCGGTGGCGCGCATNGCGTCGCGGAACTCCTCGCGCATGAGCATCACGGCGACGTTGGAAAGGAGCTTGATGTGGGTGGTGCCGGCCTCCCCGTCGGGGACGAGCAGGGAGATGACCACGTCGACGGGCTTGTCGTCGAAGGACGGCCACTCGACGGGCTCCTGGANCTTCACGACGATGACGCCGGCCTCCTTGATGGCGTCGGCNTTGGCGTGGGGGATGGCGAAGCCGTCCTGCATGCCGGTGGCACCCATGTCCTCGCGGGCGTCGTAGGCGGCGCGCACGGTGGCGGCGTCCTCGGCCNTGCCCNGGGCCACGGCCTGCTCGGACAGGAGCTGGAGGACCTCCTCGCGGCTCTTGGAGGGGTTGTCCACGAAGACCTGGCTTGCCTTAACGAAATCGCTCATGTTGCCTCCTTGGGGCATCTTGGCCACTCATCACGGTTTGGCGGGCGCGGCACCGCGCCCACCTGTCATTATAGGCAGCATGGCACAGCCCAAAACCAATGCCGGGCTTCTCCTCTTTCTTTAACAGAAAGACATCAGGAAGCCACCGCCGCGCGGCGCCTGCGCGCCCGCCGTCTTGGAGGTCCCATGACCGCNCGCACCGAAGGTCCCCAGCCGTTCCGCATCGCCGCCGACACCACCCGTCAGCGCATCTTCATCGCCATCGGCGCCGTGGTGGCCGTGGCGTCGTTGTTCATCCTGGTGACGTCGGTGGGCTCCTACGGGGAGGCGCCGTGGCGCGTGTGGGCCTCCGCCACGGGCGTGGTCGTGGGCTCCGCCTGCGCCATCATCTTCATGCGCATGCTCCCCGAGCACCGCTGGGCCCTCGAGGTGGACGAACGCGGCATCACCGACAACTCCTCCTCCGCGGCCCCCGGCCTCATACCCTGGGACGACATCGCCGCCGTCTACGACTGGCAGGTGCGCCAGGGCCACACGCTGGCCATCGACCTCAAGGACCCGGAGGGCCTCCAGGGGCGCATGGCGCCCCACCCCGCGGCCANCGTCCGCGCACGCCTGGCCCAGGGCATCCCGGCGGTCGAGATCCGCGTGGCGGCGTTTCCGGGCTCCTACACCGTGGGCGAGGTGCTCGACGCCGCCCGGGCGTACCGCCCCAAGGCCGTGAAGCAGCCCCGCCGCTGGAAGGCGCCCAAGAAGCGCTAGGCCCCGGGCGCCAGGCCCCGGGCCCTCCCCTACTCGCCCTCCCGCACCGGCTCGTAGAACGTGGCCCCGTCGTCCAGGCGCACGATCCCCACCTGGCCCTCCGGGTGGCCCCCCGCCGCCGCGCAGTCGACATCGAGCTTGTCGCCGCCCACCCAGACCATGACGCCGCGGCCGTCGTCGTCGGCCACGGGGCCGTCCATGGCGTCGGTCACGTAGGGCAGGTAGGTGGAGGGCGTGTGGCCGGCCACCACCACGGGGGACGGGCCCTCCTCCGACACGAGCCCCGTGGGGCGGTCCCAGAACCCCGAGCGCACCCATAGCAGGTCGTCGGGGCGCTGGTCCAGGAGCATGGAGAAGAGCGAGCGCTCGTCCCACACTCCGCCCTCGGGGGGCGCGGGGTCCACGATGCCGGCGTGCACGAGCACCCACGGTCGGCCGCCCGCCGTCACGACGTCGAAGAGCGGGAGGCGCCGCACCCACGAGACCGTGTGCTCGTAGGCCTCGGGCACCAGGGCCATGAGGCCCTGCGCCGTGGTGGTGCCGCCGTTGCGCATCCAGAGGTCCCAGGCGGCGCGGTCGTCGGGGTTTCCCACGCAGGAGAGCATGAGCTGCTCGTGGTTGCCGGCGAGCACGGTGGCGTTGGGCAACCCGCGGAGCAGGCGGATGACGCCCAGGGGGTCCGGCCCCCGGTCGACCATGTCGCCGAGCACGTAGACGCGGTCGTCGTCGGCGGGCGACGCCTGGGCGAGGGCGCCGTCGAGCGCCCGCAGGTGCCCATGGACGTCGGAGAGCACGTAGACGGCCATGGCCCTCCCCTCCCATCACGGATCTGAAAGCACCCGGTAATCGAGCCATCATTTTGACAGGGGTAAATGGGTAGCGCAAACCCACCGCCCCCTGTCCCGCCACCCGGACACTTTTGTCCCAATGGTCGGGCA
>NZ_CAJMXC010000033.1:0-17836 GCF_905219715.1 Olsenella sp. CU969 | reverse complement strand
GATGGGCGACGAGACCCTCGAGGACGTCTTCATGGACGTCATGGCCGACGGCGCGGGGGAGGGGCGATGAGGCTGTTTGCCCGGGTGGTGTCGGTGCAGCTCCGCTGCCTCGTCTCATCCGTCTCCCGGCAGGACCGGGGCTGCGGCGTCAGGGTGCTCGTGGGCCTGGCCTACGGGGTGCTGGCCGTGCTGCTGGCCACCTACTCGGCGTTTCTGGGCATGGGCCTGGAGATCATGGGCGCGGACGGGGCGGTGCCCGTCTTCTGCGTGGCGGTGGGCACCGTGGCGGGCGTGGCCTTCACCCTCTACAAGGCCTCGGGCCTGCTCTATGAGGCCGGCGACTACGGCCTCATGCTGAGCTGGCCCATTCCCGAGCGCGTCCAGGTGGCCGCGCGGACCGCCTCCCTGGTCCTGGCCAACGTGGCCATGACCGCCCTCGTGGCCCTGCCCATGGGCATCGCCGCCATGGCCTTGGGTGCCTCTTTCGGGGTGGGCCCCACGGCGGTAAAGGTGCTGGCCCTCGTGGCCTGCGTGGCCCTTGCCTCCCTGCCCGGCACGGGGGTGGCGGTGCTCGTGGCCGCCGCCGTGACCATGGCCACGGCCCGTCTGACCCACGCCAAGGCGGTCTACACCGTATTCATGGTGGCGCTCGCCCTGGTGTTCATGGTGGCCTACTTCGCTCTGGTGGGGTCGTCCCCCTCCATCTCGGGGGAGGGTGAGGTCCAGGCCGTGGCCGGGGTCCTGGCCGCTGCTACGGACGGCATCTGCGCCGCGTGGCCCCCGGCCGCCCTGCTCCGCTCCGCGTGGGTGTCCCCGGAGGCGGCGGGGGTGGTGCCCCTCGTGCTATTCTGCGCGGTCTGTGTGGCCGTGGGGGCCCTCTGTCTCGAGGTGGTGGCCCGCACCTACCNTCGCACCATNGCAGNCCTCGCCTCCGTGTCCGGCCCGCGGAGGGCCGCCCGGGTTGGGGCTGCCCGGAGCGCCTTCGCCGCCCTCTGCCGCAAGGAGGTGGGCCAGGTCTTCGACACCACGTCGGTGGTGGTCAACGACCTGCTCGGCCTCCTGCTGATGGTGGTGCTGGCCGGGGCCGTGGCCGCGGTGGGCCTCGAGGGCGTCATGGGCGCCCTCGACATCCCCGCCTCCTTCCATGGCGAGATGGGGCCTGTCATGGCGGCGGCTGTGCCGTGGGCCCTTGCGTTCTGCGCCTCCATGGCGCCGGTGNCGGCGGTNTCGGTCTCCCTCGAGGGGCNCTGCTCGTGGATCATGGAGACGCTGCCCGTGCCGGTGCCCGTTCTCATGGCGTCCAAGGTGGTCCCGTGGGCCGTCGCATGCCTGGGTGCCTCGGCGGTGTCGGCCGTGCTCGTGGCCGTGGCGGGGCTCCCTTGGACCGCCTCGGTCCTCAGCCTGGCGGTCCCCTGCGCCACGTTCTGGCTCACGGCTAACATCGGCCTGTTCCTCGACGGCCGCAGGCCCGACTTCCAGTGGACGAGCCCTGCGGCCCTGGCCAAACGGGGCCTGCCCATCACGGTCTCGGTGGTGGTGTCGACGGTGGCCTGCATCATCATGGCGGGCCTTGTGGTCGCCGGTCCCTTGCTTCTGGGGTGGCCCGACGGAGGGGCCGCCATGGCCAGCCTCGTCGTTGCGGCGGTCTTTGCGGTCGTGGGCTCCCTGCTCTTTTGGGCGTCGTGCCGTCGGCCGGTGCCCCGGGAGCGGTTGTAGCTGGATGGTTTTTCAGGCCCCGGTGTGCCCTCTGGTGCGCCGGGGCTTCTTTTATGCACCCTCGGGGTGTCTTGTGGATGAAAAACCGCCACCTGTGGTAAAGACCTCGACAACCATCGATGCATCATCTGCGATTATTTGTTAGAAAGAGTCTGAAAGAGATTGGGGGNGCCATGGGTCGTTACCGTTCGGAGTGGAGTTCGANGCGTCGGCGTCACCCGTTTCTGGCGCGCCTGACGTCGCTGCGCTCGCGGGTGATCGCCCGCCTTTGGCGCCACGGCCTCCGCGATCGGTACTCCCATGACCCGCTGAAATTCGGTCGCTCCCCATTTTAAGGATTATCGTCTTTTTTCTGCCCTCTAACCCTCGGTATGCATCCGGTGTCCCCTGTGGCGCGTCATGTCCGGCCGAGGCACCCGCCATAACCGGCCGTCCTGCCGCTCCCTCTGGCATGAGTGACGAGCCCGCCGCGTCGCCGTGACTCGGTCGAGAAGCCATTGGGGCCGATAAGCGCGCCACNGTGGCGCGTCGTCCGTGTCGCCGCGGCATGGAAAGGGGTCAGGAGGCGTGCGGCCCCTCGACCCCTTTGATCGACTGTTCAATAGGCGAAGTGACAGATGGGCCAGGCACCGCTGTCACGCGCGCCGGTGGCGGCTCAGTCCAGGGCCTCCAGGCCCAGCAGGGCCGCACCCAGGGCGCCGCAGAGCTGGGAGTCCTCGCTCGTGGTCACCGGCGCCCCCAGGGCCTCGCCGATGGCGGCCACAACGCCCTCGTTGTTGGCGACGCCGCCGGTCATGAGGTAGGGCGGCTCTGCCTTCANCCGCTTGGCCANGCTGNGGATCTTGCTGGCGACCGACTGGTCGAGGCCGTGGATGATGTCGGGCACCGGCGTGTCGTCGGCCACGAGGGAGACCACCTCGCTCTCGGCGAACACGGTGCACATGGAGCTGATCTTCACGTCCTTCTTCCACTCGAGGCCCTGGCGGCAGAACTCGTCGAGGGGCAGCTCCATGGTGCGGGCCATCATCTCGAGGAACCGGCCCGTGCCGGCGGCGCACTTGTCGTTCATGACGAAGTTCACCACGCCGCCGTCACGGTCGAGCTTGATGACCTTGGAGTGCTGGCCACCGATGTCCACGATGGTCATGGCCTCGGGGGCCAGGGCATGGGCGCCCCGGGCATGGCAGGTGATCTCGGTGATGGAGGTGTCCATGTCGGGGATGGAGTCGCGGCCGTAGCCCGTGGCCACGGCGAGCGTCNCCTGGTCGCGGGAGATGCCGGCCTTCTCGAGCACCTGATCGATGGCCTTGCGGGCGCTCTCGGTGGCCTTGGAGCCGGTGGGCAGGATGACGCTGGCCACCACGGTGCCCTCGCCGTCCACCACCACGGCGTCGGTCGAGGTGGACCCGGAGTCCACGCCCATCACGTACACGGGGCCGTTGCCGGCCGAGAACCTCATCTGGTCTGTCATACCCACCAACGTNNCGTCGAAGGCCTTGAGCCTGGTGCTGAGCTGGCCNGCGCTCTGACGCGTGCCGTCCGTCTCCACCTTGAGCATGGGGACGGGGGAGTCGGCCGAGACGGACAGGTACTCGAAGCCGTAGTAGTCGCAGAACTTCATCGTGTGGTACACGATGCCGCGCTGTCCCGCGGTGCCGATCTGCTCGGAGCGCCGCTCGACGTCGGCCATGCGCAGGCACGGCACCTGGTCGAGCAGGGCACCGGCGTACCACTGCACGAAGGAGTCCATGGGGTCGGGGCCGGGCGCCTGGGCGTCGCAGGCCTCGTGGCACGGGCGCTGCTGGGGCACGCGGCCCAGGCGGGCCGGGGGAGAGGCCACACGGCGGCCGCCGGTGCANGTGAGGTTCTCCACCGGCACGTCGAAGGCCTCTGCGGCCGCCTCGAGGAGCGAGTCGGGCCCGTGGGCGCCCAGCAGGGTCACGCGGGCGTCCTGGCGCGCCACCGGCGGCTCGAACGACGCGAGGGCGCGACCCACGTCGAAGCTCGCGCCCGTGAAGCCCTCCCAGGCCGACGCCAGCCGGCGGAGCTCCGCCTCCAGGCGGTGCCGCTCGGCCGGGCCCGTGAGGTGCGGCAGGTCCACGAGGAACAGGAAGTCCAGGCACTGCTCGGCCTCGAGCACGTCGTAGATGCGGCGCATGACGTCGCAGCAGCTTGTGAGCACGAGGGCGCGGACGTCGTCGCGCAGGGCGTAGGAGATGAGCGACTTGCCGAACCCGCACAGGTTGGGGTGGGCGAGGCGGTCGGCCTCCTCGAAGCTGTCGGCCTCGTAGGTCACCGGCTCGCAGGCGGCCCCGTAGCCGGCGAGCAGCTCCACCGGGGCGTACTTGCAGGCGTAGTGGACCACGGGCGCCCGGTCGAGGGCGCGCGTGCGCACCGACTCGGGGGCCTCGTCACGGGCGCCCGGGGTGTCCACCGGCGTGGGGCGCGGCACGGCCGCGCGGCGCGGGCTCACGCCACCGTCCCTCTCGCGGGCGTGCCGTGGTCCCGGCGCTTGTGGAGCATCTCGAGGAACGCCCCCAGACGCGTGGCGGCCTGGCCGCCGGGGAAGTTGCCGCGGTTGCAGCCGTCGCCGTCCAGGGACAGGCACGGGTAGCCGTCGGCCTCCAGGGTGCGGCGCATGAGCTGGGAGCAGCCCATGGTCTCCTTGCAGCCCCAGTGGCAGAACACCACGGCGCCGTCGGCCCCGGTGCGCTCGCAGAGCTCGCGCATGCGCTCCACGCGGCGCGACGCCGGGCCGTTGTAGGAGTTGCGGATGAGGCGCTCGGCCATGGCCAGGTAGGGCTCGCGGGCGCCGTCGTGGTGCCAGCCGTCGAGGCTGGGCTGGTCGAAGCACATGTCGCTGGCGATGACCTGCTGGTCGGTGTTCACGTCGATCAGCTTTTGGAGCGGCACCGAGAAGAACGGCGCCGTGGCGCTCCACACGAGGTCGATGCCGTCGTAGGGCTCGGCCGCCGCGAGGTCGGCCGCCAGGGCGTCCACCATGTCCTCGGCCACCTCGGTGCCCAGCATGGTGTGGAGCACGAGGGCGTACTGCATCTCGAGGCCCATGTTGTTGCGGACGAACCGCCCGCGGCGGAGCGGGAGCGTGCCCACGAGGGTGTCGAGCGTGCGCTGGGAGCGGGCCACGCGGGCGCGGAGCTCGTCGCCGTCCACCGATCCGCCGTAGACCTCGCAGAGCCGGGCCTCGAGGTCGCGGAGCTGGTCGGCCACGTAGGCGCAGCCCTCCTCGGTGTACTCGGCCGGCACGTCGATGTAGCTCTGGGGACAGCCGTAGCGGTCCGCAAGGAGCCGAAACGACAGGTTGTTGGCGTCGCAGGCCACCGAGCAGTTGGCGATGAGGAGCGGGGGCGCCAGCACGCCGGCGAGGGCGCCGCCGAGCAGTACCTTGTGGAAGGAACAGTAGGTCTCGGGGATGCCGCTCTTCTCGGCACTCTCGATGAACGCGCTCTCGGCGTGGGCCCCCGCCACGAAGTTCGCGGCCGCCTCGGCGATGAGGGGGTGGAGGCCCAGGCACTGGAAGATCTCGTTGGGCATGAAGANCGAGGTGANCACCNCGNGGTCGGGGTGCTCGAGGGCGCAGGTCACCGAGTCCAGCGCATGGCGTGCGGCCATGCGCGAGGACCTGGGGGCCCAGCGGTCGGGCAGGAAGCGCGTCTGGGCGCGCTTGACCTGGAACGCCTTGAGGAGCCAGAACCCGGTGATGTCGGGCCGCTCCTCCATGACGTCGTCGATGGCGGCGGCCCAGGCGTCCAGGATCTTGATCCCGAGCTTCTGGTCGTCGCTCTTGGTGGTTTGAGCCATGGTCCTCCTTGGTACGCNGCCTCAGACGAGGCNCGAGACCTCGAGCTCGGCCGTGGATGCCGCTATGATGTCCGCGCCTCCGATGACGCAGACGCCGCCCGTCTCGCCCACCTGGGCCACGGCGGCGCCGAGGGCGCGCACCGTGTCGACCGACGAGTCGAGCACCTCCTGCCTGACCTGGGCGCGCCACGCGGGCCCGCGGCCCGAGATGCGCAGCTTGTCCTCGCGCCGCATGGCGGCACGGGGCTTCACCGGCGCGTCGAGNCCCGCCACCGTGGAGATGACGAAGCCCTCCAGGTCGGAGGCGGCGGGGTCCCACCCGGAAAGCCACGCGCCCGCGCCGGCATATGCGGCGAGGGTCGGGTCCACCGCAGGGTCGCGGTAGGAGTAGAACCCCATCACCGAGGCCGGCGTCCCGCTGAAGCCGGCCCCGTAGGCGCCGCCCAGGACACGCACCTCGTTCCAGAGGTACCCATAACTAAGGGCCCGGGACGCGATGAGCCAGGAGCCGTTATAGGCAACCGGGTCCCGGGGCAGCGTGAGGCCGGCGGCGGCGCGGCCCACGAAGCACACGTTGGCAGGGATGGTGAACGCCTCGCGGGCGGGCTCGGGCTCGGGGACCTCCAGCTGGGTCTTGGTGGCATGGCCGTCGTTCATAAGGCCGAGGTCGCCCGCCGCCTCCCAGTAGCGCTCCACGTCGCCCGGGGCGCCGGCGAACGAGGTCTCCAGGCCGTCGCCCTTGAAGATGCGGCCCTGGAGGTTGCGGAGCACCTCGCAGAGCGACGCGGCGCGGCGGTCGAAGGAGTCGAGCAGCGACACGAGGAACCGGTAGAAGCCGATGCCCGAGACGGCGTCGGCCACGAGGGCCCCGCGGGAGTAGTAGCTGCNGNAGCGGGCGAGNGCGGCGCTGTGGCCNGAGCCGATGAAGCCCTGCTCCATGGCCACACGGCGCTGGGTGAGGATGGCGCGGATGCGCTCGGTGTCCTCGAAGAGCGTCTCGAGGCACACCTCCATGGGCAGGCTCGCGAGGCCGTCNACCTTCTCGGAGAGGGAGGCCGCGCCCACCACGAACCTGGGTCGCGCCACGCCCAGGGGGTCGTCGGCGTCGCCGTAGGTCTCGATGAAGGTGGAGAAGTCGCCCAGGGTCGACTCGAGCAGGCAGTCGAGCTCGGCCGCCGTGTGGCGCCGGGTGTCGAGCTTGCCGAGCAGGCAGGCGAGCACCTGGGCGTAGGGGAGCTCGGGCCACGCGAGGCGCTCGAGGTCGAAGTACGCGTAGGTGTAGNCGATGCGGTGCGTNTCGAGGTCGTACACATGGCAGGGGTAGGGCGCCTCGACCTCGCGGGAGGTCACGGGCGCCGGGGCCTCGGCGATGTCCGCCAGCGTGAGGTGGGGCAGCTTGGCGACGTCGGCGGGGTCGTCGGGGCGCTGCTGCTCCTCCTTCAGGGCCCGGGCCTCCTCCATGACGTCCTCGAGCCACGCGGTGTCCATGGCCTCCTTGATGCGGGCCAGGTNCTCGGCCTCGCGGGCCGTGCCGGTGCCCTCCTGGGGCTCCACGCACACGAGGGCGCTGTGGGGGTTCTCCACCACGGCCTCGCGCAGCAGGCGGTCGAAGATGCCGAGGCCCATGGAGTCGCCGAGGTCGCGGCAGGCGTCCTCGTAGCGCACNTAGGAGAGCGGGTCGTCCTCGTCGTAGAGCCAGCTGCCCATGGCGCACACGGCCAGGGCCACGCCGTCCGGGTAGCCGAAGTCGCCCTCGCGCAGGTTGAACTCTGCCTGGGCCAGGGAGGCCTGGAGGCGGTCGCAGGGCACCCCGGCGTCGGCCAGCTCGGCGCAGGCACCCTCCACGAGGGCGCGGAACTTCTCGGCGACGCCGGGCTTGGCGCCCTTGAGCTCGAAGACGACCATGGGCTGTGCCATGCCGTCCACCACGAACGCGCAGGCGTCGTCGCCCAGGTCGGCGTCGATGATGCGGCGCATGAGCGGGGCCTCGTTGGAGCCCATGAGGGTGTCGAGCAGGATGTCGGCGGCCAGCACGCGCTCGCGGTCGGCCCATGTGCCGATCACGTAGCCCAGGCCCACNCAGCGGTTGTCGGGNGCGGTGGCCAGCGGCACCTCGAGGGGCGCGGGCGACACGGGCCCTTGCATCGCGAGCTCGTTGGGGCCCTCCTCGCCGCGCACCTCGGCGGCCGAGAAGCGCTCGTCGAGGAAGGCGAGCTCACGGTCGATGTCGATGTCGCCGTAGAGCACGGTGTGGGAGTTGTCGAGGCGGTAGTGGCGCCGGTGGGCGTCCACGNACTCCTCGTAGCAGAGGTCGGGGATGGCCTCGGGGTTGCCGCCCGACTCGTGGCGGTAGCAGGTGTCGGGGAAGAGCTGGCGCTTGAGCTCCATGAACAGCACGTCCTCGGGGTCCGANAGCGCGCCCTTCATCTCGTTGAACACGACGCCGTTGATGGTGAGCGGCGCGTCGGGCGACTCCAGCTCGTAGTGCCAGCCCTCCTGCTCGAAGATGCGGGGGCGGCGGTAGATGTTGGGGTCGAGCACGGCGTCCAGGTAGACGTCCATGAGGTTCTCGAGGTCTGCCACGTTGGTGGAGGCCACCGGGTACATGGTCTTGTCCGGGAAGGTCATGGCGTTGAGGAACGTCTGCATGGAGCTCTTGAGCAGGTTGACGAAGGGCTCCTTCACCGGGTACTTGGCCGAGCCGTCGAGTACGGAGTGCTCGAGGATGTGGAAGACGCCCGTGTCGTCCGCGGGCGGCGTCTTGAAGGCGATGGAGAAGGCGCGGTTCTCGTCCGCGNTGGCGAGCCACAGGAGCCGGGCCCCGGTGGCGCGGTGGGTGAGGACGTAGGCCCAGCCGTCGACCTCGGGCACCTCCTCGGCGCTCACGACCTCGAAGCCGGCGTGCACCTCGCCCGGGGCGAGCTCGTCTGCGTGTGCGGTCTTGGGGTCCNTGGGTCCTCCTCGGGGTTCGCGGTATCTAGGANACTATAGCCCTACGGGGTGCGCCCCCGAGCGAGGGGCGGCCGGTGATGTGCCTGTTCAGCTGGTGAGGAACACCATGACGAGGATGGCCGCGAAGCCCGCGAGCTCCGCCGGGACGAAGGCCGTGCCGGTGAGCAGCACGCTGGCCACGGTGGCCGTGACCNNCTCGACGGTGCCGAGGAGGTTGGCCTTGTAGGCACCGAGGTTCTTGACGCCCTGGAAGAACAGGCCGTAGGCGAGGACCGTGCCGGCCACCACGGTGAAGGCGAGGAGGCCCCAGCCGCCCGCGTCGAAGGCGGGCATGCTCTCCCAGGGCCGCACGGCGACGCACAGCGAGCCGCCCACGATCACCATCTCCATGCCCACGATGGCCATGGAGCCGTACTCGGCCAGGAGGCGGCGGGACAGCACGGCCACGACGGCCGCGCCCGTGGCGCAGCCGATGCCGAACGCCAGGCCGGCGGGCGAGATGTGGAGCGCCCCGAGGTCGCCGTGGGTGGCCACGAGGTACACGCCGGCCAGGGCCAGGACGAGGCCGGCGAGCTCCCGGCGGCGCGGCGCGCGGCGGGTGCGCAGGCACACGTAGACCAGCACCATGGGGATGGAGAGCGACTGCAGGATGGTGGCCGTGCCGGAGTCCGTGAGGTCCACGGCGTAGAGGTAGCAGCAGGAGTTGAGGAACATCCCCAGGAGGGCCGAGGCCAGGAGCTGGAGCACGTCGCGGCGGCGGCGCGCGAGGTCGCTCACCACGCGGGGGTTGCGTACGAGGGCCATGGCCAGGAGCAGCACGCCGGCGAGCACCTGGCGCACGCAGACGAGCCAGAGGGGCTCGATGCCCCAGGCGCCCATGAGGATCTTGGAGCAGGTGCCCGAGAGGCCCCAGAGCATGCCACCCACGAGGGTGCAGGCCACGCCCGTGGCCGCGACGGAGCGCGGGGAGGGCGCGTCCGGACCCGTCTCGCCGAGGGGCTCGCCCGGGACGGCCCGGACCTCGTCGCCGTTCTCTGCGAGTGCGGGCTGGGTGTCTCGGGCCACAGGTCCCNCTTCGGTTTCGGTCTGGTTACGCAAGGAGCGATTGTACCCCCGGCGTGGTCCCTGAAGAAACGGTGGGGGTGCCCCGCGCGCCGCCACCGCGGCGAGGAAAAAGGCNGGCACCCGGTGGGGGTGCCGGCCTCGGATGCCGGTGGTGTGCGCCGCAGGGCGGCCCNCCGGGCGCTNNNTGCGCTCCATCTCGGCCAGNGTGGCGATGTACCAGTGGTCCGCGTTGGGCGGGCAGTACTTGCGGGCGGCCTCCATGGAGATGGTGGGGCCGTAGATGCGGGCGAGGCCGGCCACGTGGTCGCGGATGGCCTCCTCCCAGCTGCCCCAGCTGGAGCTGCCCCAGCCCCAGGCGTTGTGGGGCTTGAAGCAGTAGAGGCCCTTGGAGCTCTCCGTGTTGGAGATGGCGGGCGACCAGCGCGGGTCCACGCCGTAGTCCCAGGCGGCGTCGGCGAAGGTCTTGCCCTGGCCGCCGAGGGGCGAGCCTGCGAGGTAAGCGTCGATGCGCGGGGCCCAGTGGCCCACGAAGGCCTGCTTGTCCTGGCTCCAGTCGACGGAGCTGGGCGTGGCCTGGGAGGGGGCGGCGAGCTGGGCCTCCTGGCCGGCCTGGGCCTGGGCGGCGGCCACGGCGGCGGCAGCCTCCTCGGCCTCGCGGCGGGCCTTCTCCTCGGCCTGGCTCTGGGCCTCCTCGCGGGCNGCCTTGGCCTCCTGGAGCGCGGTCTCGGCCTCCTCCTTCTGCTCCTCGGCCTCGGAGAGCTTCTGCTCGAGCTCGCTCTGGTTGCGGTCGAGCTCGTCCTGGAGGTCGGCCAGGCGCTGCACCTGGTCGACGTTGTGGTCCTCCACGGCGTTGAGGTAGGTGATGGTGGTGAGGAACTCGTTGAAGTCGTTGGACGAGAGCACGAGGCCGAGCAGGCCCGGGCTGTCCTGGTGCATCTTGTAGCTGGCGTTGATGGCGGCCGAGGCCTTCTCGCGCTGGCCGGGGAGCTGTGCCTCGACCTCGTCGATGCGCTTCTGGTTCTCCGCCGCCTGCTGCTCGAGCTCGGCGGCCTTGGCGGTGGCCTCGTCGAACGCGGCGCCGGACGACTCGATGCGCTCCTGGAGCTCCGAAAGGTCGGCCTCGGGGGCGTCGGCGTCGGCGAGGGCGCTGCAGGGCACGAGTGCGCCCGCAAGAAGCAGCGCGAGGGCCGTGCCGAGAAGGCGCGACGCGATCGAAGGTCTCTCCATGCCACACTCCTCCGGTTGGGGACAGGGGCTCGCGGCGCAGGGCCGGCGAGGGGCGCCTCCCAAGGTGCGGGCCGGCGCGGGGCGGGCGACGCCCGCAGGGCCCGGGGGTGTCCCGGGTTATGCAACCATACACTCATCCAGAAAGGTCCATGAACTCCGCATATGCCTTAACCGGCGGGAATTGCATAAACATCAAACGATATGCCGCACGATGGAAAAACGGGGCATCGTTTTTGCGCCCCGCTTCCACCGGTCCCTACCAAACGGTGCTCGCGTTTTTGCATGGGGCCCCGGCGCCGCCCGCGGGAGGGGCGGCGCCGGGGCCCGGTTATCGCGGCCTCTCGGGCAGCGGCGGGGTCGTGCCGGCGACGGGCCGGGGCCCGTCTCGGGACCTACTTGACCACGAGCACGTCGCAGTCGCTCTCGCGCACCAGGAAGGTGGAGATGGAGCCGAGGAGCGCGTACTTGATGTTGGAGAGCCCACGGGCGCCGCAGACCACGATGTCGGGGTGCACGGCGTCGAGCATCTTGTCCTTGAGGGTCTCGCGCACGCGGCCCAGCTCCACCACGACCTCGTACTCCTCCAGCCCGCCGTGGGCCTGGGCCTCCTCGAGCACCGGCGTCACGGACTCCTTGAACGCGGCCGTGCGCTTCTCGACGTAGCCGTCATGGGGCTCGCCGGCGGCCTCGAGGGCCGAGGTGTCCACCACGTGGCCCACCACGAGCCTGGCGCCGTTGTNTACGGCGACGGTGATGGCGCGCTCGAGCACGACCCCCTGCTGGTCGGAGCCGTCGAGCGAGACGAAGACCAGCTTGTAGCCCATATCCTTGTACNAAACCATGACCCTCCTTATCGGCCCGGTGGCCGNGCGATGGCGCCGCTTGGCGACNCGTCCGACGGACAAAATACTACGCTGCCTGAAAGCCCTTGCGCACGGGGCCGTTGAGAGAAACGGTNAAAAGGCTAGTGCATGCCAACCGAGGGTCCATCATGGATAGGCCCGGAACCGGTTNCCCGTGGACGAGCCTGTGGGCNCCAACGATGGTTAAGGAGTGAGCGTGGACATCGTCGAGTTGCTCAAGGCGGCACTGTTCGGCCTGGTGGAGGGGGTCACGGNGTGGCNGCCCATCTCCTCCACGGGGCACATGCTGCTCCTCGACCAGTTTGTGNCGCTGGACGTCTCCGAGGACTTCTGGAACATGTTCCTCGTGGTCCTCCAGCTGGGGGCCATCCTGGCTGTATGCGTGCTGTACTTCCGGCAGCTGAACCCCTTCGCCCCGTCCAAGACGCCCGAGGAGCGCCGCGGCACGTGGTCGCTCTGGGCCAAGATCGTGGTGGCCTGCATCCCGGCGGCCGTGGTGGGCATCCCGCTGGACGACTGGATGGAGGAGCACCTCTCCNGCCCCTTCGTCATCGCCGCCGCCCTCATCGTCTACGGTGTGGCCTTCATCGCCATCGAGCACGTGCGCGAGGGCCGCGCCATGGCCCGGGCCGCGGAGCTTGCCGACGCCCCCCATCCCAGGCACCTCAAGGTGCAGGAGGAGGCCGTGCTGCCCCAGGCCACCAAGGCCGAGCTCGCGGACGCCGACCAGCCCGTGCAGACCATCGAGGAGCTCGACATGGGGCGGGCCGTGGGCATCGGCTGCTTCCAGATCCTGTCGCTCGTGCCCGGCACGTCGCGCTCCNGCTCCACCATCATCGGCGGCCTGCTTCTGGGCTGCACCCGCACCGTGGCGGCCGAGTTCACGTTCTACCTGGCCATCCCCGTGATGTTCGGCGCCTCCGNGTTGCGCCTGGCCAAGTACTTCCTGGCCGGCAACGCCNTCACGGCCGCCGAGGGGTCGGNGCTGGCCGTGGGCTGCATCGTGGCCTTCGTGGTGTCGATCCTGGCCATCCGGNTCCTCATGGACTTCGTGCGCAGGCACGACTTCCAGGCGTTCGGCTGGTACCGCATCGTCCTGGGCGCGCTGGTCATCCTGTACTTCCTCGTGGTGAGGTAGGGGAGCGTTCCGGTTGCGAGGCCCCGTCGCGGATGCGCCCGCGGCGGGGCCTTCTTCGTGGGGAGGGGGCGCGGATGCGCGACAGGGGCGCCGCGAACGGCCTCGAGTGCGCGGCCGTTGCGCCGCGAGTGGCAGTGGATGCGCGACAGGGGCGCGAACGGCCTCCGATGCGCGACGTGCACGCTGCGAACGGCATCGAGTGCGCGACGGTGGCGTGAACGGCCCCCGATGCGCGGCCGAACTGCCGTGAGCGGCCTCGAGTGCGTGAAACGGGCCGAGAATCGCGCACTGGAGGCCGTTCGTGGCGATGAAATCGCGCACTGGAGGGCTTTCGCGTTTTCATCGCGCATCGNAGGCCCTTCGCGGCGGCCCCGGCACGGACCCGGGGTTGACGGTCTCGGGATCGACGACCCTTCCTACCGGTCGAGGTAAATCGAGCTGATGATCAAGGCGCCATGGGGGTCGGTGTCGTTCCATGAGTAGATGGCGACGTGGCTGCCGACGGTCATCCCTTGGCCGTCCGGCGATTCGGTGGCGCTGCGGGGAGGGGAGAAGGTGAAGGTGAGCGTGTCTCCGTCGTCCGTCGTCACGGTCAGCGAATCGTCGTCGATCTCGGCAATCGTCCCGAGGTAAAGCGTGCGCACCGCGGTGCCGGTCACCAGGCCCTTCTGGTCGGCTGGGTCCGCCGGGGGTGGGTCTGTTCGCTGTGTTTGACCGTGGTCTTCGAAAACTGGCATTGATTTTCTTTCGGTATGATGGCTTATTTCAGAAGGATCACTTGATACCAGTGCTATCAGAATAAAAACAATGGATCCCCCTATCAGGATCAGGAGGACCCCTTGTTGTTTGGTTATTTGACTGGCCATGACGTATCACCGTGTAGTCGGTCATAGCTTCGCATGCCATGGCGTGACCCGACCTATTATAAGTGCTCGAGTCTAATGCGAGGAGCCGGTGTGTGCCCCGCGTCCCTTTTCGGCTTCGTTGCAACCGTCCCGGCCCCGGCCCCCATGGCCTACCCTAGGCAAAACGCCGCCGTGCCCGGAGGAGCCGCAATGACCGCAGACCGCACCGTAGCCCAGATCTTCCGCGATTTCAGGCAGCCCGTCTCGTTCGAGATCTTCCCGCCCAAGGGGGAGCTCTCCGCCGAGGAGGCCCGCTCCCTGGCCGCCGACCTCGCGCCCCTCGACCCCGCGTTCGTCTCGGTGACCTACTCCGCCGGCGGCTCCGGCAACGCCGGCCCCACCGTGGAGGTCGCCTCCATGATCCAGCGTGACCACGGCATCCCCACGGTGGCCCACCTCACCTGCCAGGGGCTCACCCGCGCCGCTCTGGCCGAGAAGTGCGCCCAGATGCGCGCCGCCGGCATCCGCAACGTGCTCGCCCTGCGCGGCGACCCGCGGCCCGATGTGGGGCCCGGGGACTTCGAGCACGCCAGCGACATGATCCCCTTCCTGGTGGATGAGGGCTTCTGCGTGGNGGCGGCCGCCTACCCCGAGGGGCACATCTCGTGCCTGGACCCTGAGGTGGACGTGGCCTACCTCCGCGCCAAGCAGGACGCCGGCGCGAGCTTCCTCCTCACCCAGCTCTGCTTTGACAACGAGGCCTGCTGCCGCTTCCGCGAGCGCTGCGACAAGGCGGGCGTCACGGTGCCCGTCTCCTTCGGCATCATGCCGTTCATGTCCAAGTCNCAGGTGAGCCGCATGGTCTTCATGTGCGCGGCCAGCATGCCCGCGGCCGTGGTCAAGCTCCTGGCCCGCTATGAGGACGACCCCGAGGCCCTGCGCGCGGCCGGCNTGGANTACGNCTGCGACCAGCNGGCCGACCTCGCGGCCCACGGCGTGGACGGCCTGCACGTCTACACCATGAACCGCCCCGGGGTGGCCGCCGCCTGCGCCGCCGCCGCGCGCGGCGAGGGCCGATGAGCGCCGCCTGCGCCGCCGCCACAGGCATCCTGGCGGGCGCGGGGTCGTTCTCGCCCGATNGCTCGGAGGTGCTCCGCTACTTGGGGCACAGGGGGCAGGAGCTGGGCCCCGAGCTGGAGGGGCGCCTCTCGGCCGTCATGGCCCGCGCCGCCGCCGAGGTGCGCCCCCGTTGGGTGNGGCNCGCATACCCCGTGGCGCCGGGCCCCGAGGGGTTCGTCGTGGGCGGCCCGGGCCTGGTGCTGCCCGGCCGCTCCATGGAGGTGCTGCTCGGGGACGCCCGGGCCGTGGCGCTCCTGGCCGTGACGTGCGGGCCCGGACCCGACGCCGTGGCCGTCCGCGACGCCTCCCGCGACCCGGTGGGGGCGCTCGTCTACGACGCCTGCGCCATCGACCTCGTGGAGCAGGGCGCCGACGCCTGCAACGACGCCGTGGACGCCTGGGCCGCGGCCCGGGGCCTCGTGCCCACGCGCCGCTACAGCCCCGGCTACGGGGACCTGCCGCTCTCGGTGCAGCCCGCCTTGCTCGACGCCCTGGATGCAGGCCGGCGCCTGGGCGTCACGCTGACCGAGAGCCTGCTNATGGTGCCGATGAAGTCCGTGACGGCCGTGGTGGGGATCGGGCCCGCCTGACCCGCCACGCGCCCACCGAGGAGGGTGACCCCATGACCGACGAGAAGCCCGCCGACCTGCTCGGCGCCGCCCTGGCCCGCGAGGCCTTCCTGCTCTTCGATGGCGGCCTGGGCACCATGCTCCAGGCCCGGGGCATGGCCCCCGGCGCCGTGCCCGAGCTGCTGGTGCTCTCGGACCCCGACCTCGTGGCCGGCGTGCACCGCGCCTACGTGGAGGCCGGCGCCGACGTGGTCACGGCCTGCACCTTCGGCGCCAACGCCGCCAAGCTGGCCGGGCGCGCCACCGTGGCCGAGGTCTTCTCGGCGGCCGTGGCCCTCGCCCGCGGCGCCGGCGCGCGCTACGTGGCGGCCGACATGGGGCCCACGGGCGCCCTGCTCGNGCCCCTGGGGCCCATGACGCTGGACGAGTGCGAGGCGCTCTACCGCGAGCAGGCCGAGGCCGTGGCCGCCACCGACGCCGACCTCGTGGTCATCGAGACCATGGGCGACCTCCTGGANNCCAAGTGCGCGCTCCGGGTGTGCCGCGAGGTCCTGGACATCCCGGTGGTCGTGACCATGACCTTTGGTGAGGACGGTCTCACGTTCCTGGGCACGCCGCCCGACGTAGCCGCGGCCACGCTGTCCGCCGCCGGGGCCGCCGCGGTGGGTGTCAACTGCTCCCTGGGGCCCGACCGCCTGGTGCCTGTGGTGGAGGCCATGGCCCGGGTGTCGCGCGTGCCCGTGGTGTGCCAGGCCAACGCCGGCCTGCCCCACATGGAGGGGGACCGCACGGTATTCTCCGTGGGGCCCGAGGAGTACGTGGCCGCCGCCGCCGACCTCGTGGCCGCCGGCGCCACCGTCCTGGGCGGCTGCTGCGGCACCACCGGCAGCCACATCGCCGGGCTCCGGCGCCTCCTGGACGGGGCCGAGCTGCCGGCGCCCGCCTACGTGCCGGCCTTCACNGTGGCGAGCGCCCGCCGGCTCGTGGGGCTGCCGGTGGGCGGGCACCGGGTGGCCGTGGTGGGCGAGCGGATCAACCCCACGGGCAAGCGCCGCCTCAAGGAGGCGCTGCGCGCCGGCGACCNCGACTACCTGGTGGCCGAGGCCCTCGACCAGCGCGACGCCGGCGCCGACCTCCTCGACGTCAACTGCGGCCTGCCCGAGCTGGACGAGCCCGCCGTGCTCGCCGCCGCCGTGGGCGCCGTGCAGGCAGCCTGCGACCTGCCGCTGCAGGTGGACTCCACCGACCCGGCGGCCCTCGACGCCGCCTGTCGCGCCTACGCCGGNAAGCCGCTCATCAACNCCGTCAACGGCTCCGAGGAGTCCCTGGCCGCCGTGCTGCCCGTGGCCGCCCGCCACGGCGCCGCCGTCGTGGGCCTCACGCTGGACGAGGACGGCATCCCGCCCACGGCCGGGGAGCGTGCGGCCATCGCGCGGCGCATCNTGGCCCGGGCCGAGGAGGCCGGCATCGCCCCGGAGGACGTCTCCATAGACTGCCTGGCCATGGCCGCCTCCACCGACCAGGGTGGCGTGGCCCAGATCCTCGAGGCCCTGCGCCTCGTGCGCGCGTCCCTGCCGGTGCAGACCATGCTCGGCGTCTCCAACATATCGTTCGGCCTGCCCCTGCGGCCGCTCGTGAACGCGACGTTCCTGGCCGAGGCCCTCTCGGCAGGCCTCACCATGCCGATCATGAACCCGCTGNNTACCCGCAGCGCCGACGTCGTGGCCGTGCACCGGGTGCTCGACGGCGAGGACGGCGGCGCCCGGGCCTACATCGAGGGCTGCGCCGGCCGCACCGACGCCGCGGCGGCCACGGCGCCCGGGCCGGCCACGGCTGTCGGCGGGGCGGGGGAGGGGGCGCCCGCCACCGACGAGGACCTGGCCCGGCAGCTGATCCTCTCGGGCCGAAAGGGCCCCATGGGAGAGGTCGTCCGCCGCCTGCTGGGGAGCCGCGACGCCCTGGACCTCATCGACTCCGTGCTCATCCCCGCGCTGGACGAGGTGGGTGAGCGCTTCGAGGCGGGCACCATGTTCCTGCCGCAGCTCATGGCCTCGGCCGAGGCCGCCGGCGCGGGCTTCGACGTCATCAGGGCCGCCATGCCCGAGGGCTCCTCGGGCGGCAAGGGCGGCGTGATTCTCGCCACGGTGAGGGGCGACATCCACGACATCGGCAAGAACATCGTGAGGATGCTGCTGGAGAACTACGGCTACGACGTCGTTGACCTGGGCCGCGACGTGCCCCCGGAGGCCGTGCTCGCCGCCGTGGAGGAGACCGGCATCCGCGTGGTGGGCCTCTCGGCGCTCATGACCACCACGGTCAAGGCCATGGCCGAGACCGTCGAGCTCCTGCGCGAGAGGGCCCCGGGCACCTTCGTCTTCGTGGGCGGCGCCGTGCTCAACCCCGAGTACGCCGAGATGGTGGGCGCCGACGCCTACGCCAAGGACGCGGCGGAGAGCGCGCGGATCCTCTCGGAGGTCTACGCGTAGCGGCCCTCCCCATCGAAGGCCGTCCCACCGAACC
>NZ_CAJMXC010000032.1:0-18386 GCF_905219715.1 Olsenella sp. CU969 | reverse complement strand
GCAGACGTTGATCTTGTTGATGCCCAGCTCCACGCAGCGGCGGATGTTCTCCTCTCCGGCGCCGGAGCCGCCGTGGAGGACGAGGGGCATCTTGAGGGCGGCCTTGAGCTCGGCCAGGCGGTCGAAGTCGAGGCTGGGCACGAAGTCGTCGGGGTAGGAGCCGTGGGCGGTGCCGATGGCCACGGCCAGGCAGTCGCAGTGGGTGCGCTCCACGAACTCCACCGCCTGCTCCACGTTGGTGTACATGTCGACCGAGCGTCCNTCGACGGCGGCCGCGACGCCCACGTGGCCGAGCTCGGCCTCGCAGGAGACGCCGTGGGCGTGGGCGACGGAGGCCACGAGCTGGGCGCGGCGCACGTTCTCCTCGAAGGGGAAGCTCGAGGAGTCGATCATGACGCTGGAGAAGCCCGCCTGGATGCAGCGGACGATGTCGGCGTACTCGCCGCCGTGGTCGAGGTTGAGGGCCACGGGCACCGCCAGGGGCTCGGCGATGGCGCGGATCATGGGCACCATGACCTCGGGGGTGGCGTGGGCCTTCATCTGGCGCGGGGAGATGTCGATGATCACCGGGGCGTGCTCGGCGGCCGCGGCGTGGCAGATGGCCCGGGCCTGTTCCATGTCGGTGCAGTTGATGGCCATGACGGCGTAGGAGTTCTCGCTGGCGTGCCAGAGCATTTCCTTCATGGAGGTGTACATGGTGGGGCTTCTCCCTTTGCTCACGATGGGGGCGCTGATACGGAAAAGGGCCGGGGATGCTCCTCGCACCCCCGGCCCTGCGGGGGACCGTTCCTAGACGAGGTTGTCGAGGATGGGGTTGCCCGTGTCGGTCTCGGTGGCGCTGATGGGGGCCTTGACCAGGGCGTAGGAGACGCCGGTGACCAGGGCGCCGGCGAGCCAGCAGAGCAGGAACATGACCGGGCCGGCGAAGGGGGCGTCGGCGGAGGCGGTCATCAGGGGCACGACGAAGACGCCGCCGTGGGTGGCCATGGACTCCAGGCCGAAGGTCATGGCGAGGCCGCCGGAGACGGCGCCGCCGCACATGCAGCAGACGAGGACGCGGATGGGGTCCTTGACCAGGAAGGGGATCACGTACTCCTGGATGTAGCAGCAGCCGAGGATGAGACCGGAGACGATGGTCTGACGCTCNTTCTCGGCGAACATCTTCTTGCCGCCGAGGNGCATNGCGATGCAGATGCCGATGGGGTTCTGCATGCCGCCGCACATCTTGGAGGCGGTGGGGCCGAAGACGCCGTCGGCGTTGAGGCCGTTGGTGAAGAGCGCGGTGGCCTTGCCGATGGGGCCGCCCTGGTCGATGGACATCATGGCGCCGATGGCGGCACCGAAGATGAAGCNGNTGCCGCNCTCGNGGCCAGTGNGGAACGTNGTGAGGGCGCCCATGAACCAGGCGATGGGCACACCGATGACGTACCACATGGCCAGGCAGACGATGAGGGTGGCGCACACGGGGATGAGCAGGATCGGGAAGACCGACTGCAGGTCCTTGGGCGCCTTCTTCATCAGGTCCTTCATCCAGTTGACGAGGTAGCCTGCGNGGATGCCGCCCACGAGGGCGCCCAGGAAGCCCGTCTGGGTGGTGACGGAGATGAAGCCGACGGCGAAGCCGGGGCAAGGCCGGGCTTCTCGGCGATGGCGTAGGCCGAGTAGGCGCCGATGATGGGCACCGAAAGGTTCATGATGGCGGCGCCGATGGCGTAGAGCACCATGGCGAAGGTGAACTGCGTGTAGGCGAGCTCGGCGGCCTGCTGGGCGATGTCGTAGCCGCCCATGGCCTTGGCGATGCCCTGGAGCACNCCGCCGCCCNCGATGACGGNGATCATGTANGAGACGCCGGTGAAGATGGCTTCCTTGATGACGGCGCCCTGGGACTTCTTGGCGCTCTTGGCGCCCTTGCGTGCGAGCTCGGCCATTTATCCGATCGCCTCCAAAAGCTCGACCACCACGGAGGGGGCGTCCTTGATGACTTCTTCGGTGGGGCAGGAGATGTAGGGAACCGGCTCGAAGCGCTCGAGACCCTTGATCTTGAGGTCGGCGGCGATGATGGCCGCGTCGGCGCGGGCGAGGTCCTCCTCGGTGATGGCGTTCTCGGATCCGTCGGCACCCTGGGTCTCCACCTTGGCCTCGCAGCCCGCGGCCTCGATGGCCCGCTTGAGGGCGTCGGCGGCCATGTAGGTGTGGGCGATGCCCACGATGCACGACGTGACGCCCACGATGTACTTCTTGGCCATGTCCTTCCNCNCTCTGTCGAAGGTCGTGAGGGGTCGGACTGCCCCCTCTTTCCACGGCCCCATCGTATGTCTCCATTTTTCTGAGTGGTTCCCAAATGGTGTATTTGTTGTCTCTCCACTTTTCCTTCACAAATGTACGGGGCGTATAGCTGGTATTTCTTGGTCCCATCGCTTCATATGGATTCATATAGGGTTAAGACTCTATCTACTACACATTTCCTACACATATTCTGGCTCTGCATCCGTGGAGAAGGTGTCCCTCCATATACTGGAGTCAACGCAGGCGGCGACCCCTGGGGGCAGACCATGCCATCTTCTAAGAAACGCAACNGTGGACCCNCCGAGCTCGTGATCATGCGCGACCGCGTCAAGTGCGCCCTCACCGCGTTCATGGGCGCATGCGTGGCCGTGGCCGGCGCCCTGGCCCTGTTCGCCCCCCTGGCCCCGGGCCAGGACGAGCTGTCCATCCGCCTGNGGATGGGGGCGGCGGGCCTTCCCCTGGGCCTGGGCGTCCTGGCGTGGAGCGTCGACCGCCTGGTGCGCCGCCCGGAGCTGCTGGCCATCGACGNACGCGGCATCCGCGACCGCTCCAACTGGATGAGCCCGGGCGAGGTCGCCTGGGACGAGGTCTCGGCCGCCTACATCCTGGAGATGGGCGCCAACAGCTACCTGTGCCTGGAGCTCGCCGACGTCGAGGGCTTCTCGGCGCGCCTCAACGGGCGCCAGCGCAAGCTACTCGAGGCCAATCTGACCACGGGCTTCGCCCCCGTGCGCATCCAGCTGGCGAGCGTGCCGGGCGGGTACACCTGCGAGGACGCCCTTGCCGTGGTGCGCCGGCTGCACCCCGGGCTCGTGCGCGGCAAGAAGAAGGTCAAGACCAGCGCCCAGGGCCGCAGCGTAGCCGCCGCCTAGGGCCTCCGGGCGGGCGGTCCCCGGCCGCCCCCTCCCCCACATCAGGACGTCGTACAAGAAAGAAAGGCCCCTCCCCCATGGCTTCCCTCCGCGGAAGGCGCGGCATCCTCGCCGCGTCCACCCTCCTGCTGCTCTTCCTCGGTCTCATCTACGCCTACTCGGTGGTCCTCGCGCCCATGAAGGAGCTCTGGGGGTGGTCCGTCTCGCAGATGACCCTCGTGTTCGCGCTCTCCATAGGGATGTTCACCCTCGGCGGCGTGGCCGGGGCCAGGATGAGCGGGCGCTGGGGCACCCGGGCCACGTTCATGGCGGCGGGCGTGCTGCTCGCCGCGGGGTTCGTGGGCTGCTCCGTCGCCGACGGGCCGCTGGCGTTCCCGATCACCTGCCTCTGCTACTGCGCGCTCTGCGCCCTGGGGATCGGCCTGGCNTACGACGTGCTCATCGCTGCCGTGACCGAGTGGTTCCCCGACCGCTGCGGGCTCGCCCAGGGCATCTGCCTCATGGGCTTTGGGATCGGCGGGTTCCTGNTGGGGNCGGCCGTGAGCTGGGTCTACGGCGTCGTGGAGTGGCGCGTGGTGCTGAGGGTGCTCGGCGCGGCGTTCCTCTGCATGCTTTGGGCCGCCTCCGCCGTGGTGGTGGAGCCGGCGGGCGCGGGGGCCGGCGCGGCCGATGAGGGCGGCGCAGACGGCGGGCCCCTCGTGGCCGACCGCCGCTTCAGGCTTCTCTACCTGTGGCTCTTCCTGGTGTGCGGCGCCGGCATGGCCGTGACGGGCCTCGGGCGCGAGCTGCCGGCGAGCCTGGGGGCGGACGCCGTGACGGCGGCCTTCGTCATCGGGTTCGTGAACGTGGGGTCGGGCCTCGGGCGCCTTGTGGGCGGCGGGCTGGCGGACCGCTTCGGCGCGCCGGCGACCATCCGCGCCACGTCGGCCGCCATGGTGGCCTCGATCCTGGCGCTGCTCGGGTCCCTTGGCGCCGGAAGCCTTCCGATGCAGGCCGTGGCCCTTCTGGCCTGCGGGTTCTCTTGGGGCGTGGCCGTCATCATGATGACGTACGTGTGCGCCAAGGTGTGGGGGGCCGCCGCCATGGCAAAGAACCTGGCCGCCGTGAACACCTACAGCATCTTCGCCTCCCTGGCGGGCAGCTNTGGCGCCGGNCTCCTCGCCCAGGCGACGTCGTTCTCCGTGGCGCTGGGCACCGTATGCGCGCTGTGCGTGGTGGGGGTGGCCGTGGGCCGGCCCCTAGGCGCGGCCGTGGAGGGGCGCGACGGCTCGCGAGAGGCCGGGGCCGTGGGCGCCGGCGACCTCGTCGGTCGGCTCGACGGGTAGGTGGGCGGTCCGACCTGCAGCGGGTGGCCGGTTGGCGCAGGTCTCGGCCGGCAGGGGGCGCCGCGGCCTGCAGCAGGTAGCCAGTTAGCGCGCCTATCAACCGGCTGGGGCCGCTCCGAACTGCACCAGGTGGCTACTTGGCGCACCTATCGACCAGCAGGAGCCCCCCCGACCTGCACCAAGTAGCCAGTTGGTGCACCTCCCAGCCCGAAAAGCGCCCCCAACCTGCACCAAGTAGCTAGTTGGCGCACCTCTCGACCGGCAGGGACCATCGCGACCTGCACCAAGTAGCCAGTTGGTGCACTTTCCTACCGACGGAAGCCCCCCGACCTGCACCAGATAGCTAGTTGGTGCACCTCCCTACCGGCAAGAGCCGCCCCCACCTGCACCAAGTAGCCAGGTGGTGCACCTATCGACCGGAAAAGCGCATCCGACCTGCACCAAGTAGCCAGTTGGTGCACCCATCGACCGGCAGGGGCCTCCGCGACCTGCGCCAGGTAGCTACTNGGTGCACCTATCGGCCCGAAAAGCGCCTCCAACATGCACCAGGTAGCTAGTTGGTGCACATCCCGACCGGCAGAAGCCTCCGCGACCTGCACCAGNTGGCTACTTGGCGCACTTCTCAACCGGCGGCCGCTAGCGGATGATGGAGCNGCGGGCGTCGCCGGTGACGATCCGNTCGATGGTGGCCTCGTCGGCCCAGGAGAGCTCTCCCTCCACGGTGGCCTTGTAGGCGGCGTGCGCCACGGCATAGTCCAGCGTGTGCTGGGCGTCCCAGCGGTTGAGCAGCCCGTGGACGATGGAGGCCGAGAAGGCGTCGCCGCAACCGGACTGCTCCATGGGCGCCACGTCGCGGGAGCGCGAGCGGAACAGGCCCTTCTCGGAGAGCAGCATGCCCNGCACCNAGANGAGCCCCCNNGCGTCCACGTCGCGGCGGTTCATGGCCAGCGACTGGATGCCGTTGGCCGTCATGAGCCGGTCGGCGGCCGCGGCGCACTGGTCNCCGTCGCCCTCAAAGCCCTCCCGCTCCCAGATGCCCACGTAGTCCTCGTCGGAGCCGCACACCACGTCCACATAGGGCAGCAGCCGCCCCCAAAGCTCGCGGGCGGCTGCAGGCGTGATCATGCCGCGGCGGAAGTTGAGGTCGCAGAAGGTGCGGATGCCCCGTCCCTTGGAGGCCACGAGGGCGTCTTCCACCACGTCGCCGAGGGTGGACGTGATGNAGGCCACGACCCCGGAGAAGTAGAACGACCCTACGCCGTTGAGCAGGCCGTCCCAGTCAAAATCGTCCCGTCCCACGTCGCGCATGGCGGTGCCGTCGCGGTCGTAGAGGACGCGGTCGGGGCGCACGGTGCCGCCGCGCTCCACGTAATAGACGCCCAGGCGGCAGTCGGCCCGCTGCACGCGGCTGACGTCCACGCCAAACCGGCGGAGCTCCATNAGGGAGCGCTCCCCCAGCGTGTTGGACGACACCACCGAGGCCAGGGCCACGTCGTCGCCCTGGAGGGCCAGGGACTTGGCCACGGTGACCTCGGAGCCGGCAAAGGCCATGGAGAGCTGGTCGGTCTGATGGAGCATGAGGGGCGGACGCGGGGAGAGGCGCAGGACCGGCTCGCCCAGGCACAGGACCTTCAACGTTTNCCTTCTTCCGACGNGATCGCCGAAAATGGTATCAGGTTCCTTGCAGTGGCCCTGGCTCCATGGCCATCANGCACAAAAGCGGNANAGCGGCGGCCCCGGCCGNCCCGNGGTCGCCCACCGCGATGAGAACACCGAGAAAGGGNCGACCGTATCACCAGATACGGCCGGCCTTTCANACTGCCTCCGATGATGCAAAAGCCCGGGCCCCTGAGAGGAAGGCCCCGCGGCGGCTACACCTGGGCGTCGGCGATGACCTTCACGAACTCGTCCACGGCCATGGAGCCCTGGTCGCCCTCGGANCGCTCGCGCACGGAGACGGTGCCCTCCTCGGCCTCCTTGTCGCCCACCACGAGCATGTAGGGGATCTTCTGCTCCTGGGCACGGGCGATCTTTGCGCGCATGGGCTCGGAGTGGGTGTCCACCTCCACGCGGCCGCCCACGGCGCGCAGGCGCTTGGCCACGTCCTCGGCGTAGTCGAGGTGACGGTCGGCGATGGGCACGATCTCGGCCTGGACCGGGGCCAGCCACAGGGGCAGGGCGCCGGCGTAGTTCTCGATGAGGGTGCCCAGGAAGCGCTCGATGGAGCCGAAGATGGCGCGGTGCAGCATCCAGGGGCGCTCCTGGGTGTTGTCGGCCGTGCGGTAGGTGATGTCAAAGCGCTCGGGCAGGTTGAAGTCCACCTGGATGGTGGAGCACTGCCACGTGCGGCCGATGGAGTCCTTCACCTTGACGTCGATCTTGGGGCCGTAGAAGGCGCCGTCGCCCTCGTTGATGTCGTAGGGCACGCCGCGCTTCTCGAGGGCCTCCTTGAGGAAGCTCTCGGCCTTCTCCCACATCTCGTCGGTGCCGATGGAGTGGGCCGGGCGCGTGGAGATCTCGCACTCGTAGGTGAGGTCGAAGGTGCCCATGATCTGGTCGACGAGGTCCATGATGCTCTCGACCTCGTCCACCACCTGGTCCTCGCGGCAGAACACGTGGGCGTCGTCCTGGGTGAAGCCGCGGGCGCGGAACAGGCCGTTGACGGCGCCGGAGAGCTCGTGGCGGTACACCGTGCCAAACTCGAAGTAGCGCAGCGGGAGGTCGCGGTAGCTGTGAAGGTTGCTCTTGTAGAGCAGCACGTGGCCCGGGCAGTTCATGGGCTTCACGCCGAACTCCGAGAGGCGCGGCTCCTCGTCGGTGCCCTCGTTGATGTTGAAGAAGTACATGTTCTCTTTATAGAAGTCGTAATGACCGGAGGTCTTCCAGACATCGGACTTGTAGACGTGCGGGGTGATGACCTCCTCGTAGCCGCGGCGGTACAGCTCCTTGCGCAGCCACTCCTGCATCGTGCGCACGCTGCGCGCGCCCTTGGGAAAGAACAGCGGCAGGCCGGGGCCCACCTCGTCGAGCGTCTCGAAGATGCCGAGNTTGGGGCCGAGGACGCGGTGGTCGCGNGTGCGGGCCTCCTCCATCATGTGGTTGTAGGCCTTGAGCTCCTTCTTGGTGGCGAACTCGACGCCGTAGACGCGCTGCAGCATCTCGTTCTCGGCGTTGCCGCGCCAGTAGGCGCCGGCCACCTTCTGCAGCTCGAAGGAGTCGGCCGGGATCTTGCCGGCGCTCGCCACGTGCGGGCCNCGGNAGAGCGCGAGGTGGTCGCCGTGACGGTAGACCGTGACGTCCTCGGAGGCGTCGATGTCGTCGAGGAGCTCGAGCTTGAGGGGCTGGTCGGCGAACATCTCCTGGGCCTGCTCGCGGCTGACGACCTCCCGCACGAAGGGCTTGTCCTCGCGGATGATGGCGCGCATGCGCTCCTCGATGCGCTCGAAGTCGTTGGACGAGATCTGGTCCGGCGTCTGGAAGTCGTAGTAGAAGCCGTTCTCGACGTCGGGGCCGATGCCCAGGGCCACGTTGGAGAAGAGCTCGCTCACGGCCTCGGCCATGACGTGGGCGCAGGAGTGGCGCACGATGGGCAGGGCGTCGGGGCTCTTGATGGTGAGGATCTCGACGGTGTCGCCGTCGCGCAGGGGCNCGGCGAGGTNCTGGGGCACGCCGTTGACCTTGGCGGCGAGGGCGGCCTTGGCCAGGCCGGCGCCGATGGAGGCGGCGAGGTCGGCCGCGGTGGCGCCGGCCTCGAGCTCGCGGGCGGAGCCGTCGGGCAGGTTGACGGAGATGGGGTTGGACATGGTGCTGACTCCTTCTTGTTTTCTCGGCCTCACGATGGCCGTTTGACGACAACGGGCAGGGGCCGGCCCGCCTGGCGGCAGGGACGTCCCCGTACAGGAGGCGGCGCTCACCGGGCGGCCGGGGCCGCTCGCCAAGCGCCTAGATAGTCTGGGTGAGGGTGAGGGTGCCGCACGCAGCGAGGACGCCCTGGACGGGCCGCGTGGCTGCGGGCTGTGGGACACGCTGGTTCATGGGGTGCACCCTCCGGATACGAGCCGGCCCGATGCCGGCGCACGGGGTCAAGGATACCCCTCTTGGCGCGGGCGTGTCGCGAGGGCGGATGCGGGATGGAGCGCGGGCAAGGGGCGGGGCGCACGCGGGCGCGGGCAAGGGGCGCTCCTCGCCGACTGCGCCACTGCCCCCCTGACGGCCGCCGTCGGAAAGGCGTCAGGCGGGAGGCGTCTTCACAGGGCGCCACCCGTTAGGTATGCTCGGAGAACATCCATCATCATCGCAACGTGGACACCCTTGTCGTGTGGGTCGGCCGACCCACGGAGACGACCAAGGGAGGATCCATGGCACTCATCGTCCACGACTGGTGCGCCCGCGCGACGTACCTCTCGGGAATCACCCTCACCCCCGTCCCGGACGAGGAGGCGGCCGTCGCCCTGGCGTCCGCGACGGCCAACATGCGCGACATGGACGGGGCACCGGCCCTGGACGCCCTCTCCCGCTGGGAGCCGTCGTTCAGGCCGGTGGTGAACGGGGCCCGCAGGCGCCCCGAGAACGAGCCCCTCCCCATACCGTGCCTCGTGGGTACCGACGCCGCCCGTCGGCACGGCGGCAGCATCGGCTGCAGGCGCTGGGGCGTGGGGCTGCCCCACGGGGCGCTCGTGCGCCTCGACGACCCGTCCGACCCGCCCGACCTGGGCGTCTTTGCCCCCTCCCCCGCATTTCACTGGCTGCTCCGCACGCGTGGCCTCGGCTTCGGGCAGGCCCTCCTCCTGGGATGCGAGCTGTGCGGCACCTACTCCATGGCGCCCCAAGGCATGAGGAGGCGGCCGGGCCCGCTGACGACGCCCGGCGAGGTGGCAGATCTCCTCGCCTCCGTGCCGGACGGCGCGAGGCACGTCTCCACGGCCCGCTCGGCCGCCCCGCACCTGCTCGACGGATGCGCCTCCCCGCGTGAGGCGGCGACCGTCCTCTACGCCTCGCTCCCCGCGCGCCGCGGCGGTTACGGTCTCCCCGAGCCGCAGCGCAACCACCCGGTGGCCCTCAACGCTCGGGCGCGGGCCCTGCTCCCCGCAAAGCGGGCGATCTACCTCGACCTCGCATGGCCCGAGAGCCACCTGGCCGTCGAGTACGACTCCCACGGCCACGAGGAGGGCATGCGCNCCCTCGAGGACAAGGACCGCCTGGTGGCCGCCGCCCACATGGGCTTTGAGNTCCTGCCCCTGACACCCAACATGGNAGACCGCCGGGAGCGCCTGGACGCCTTCATGGAAGAGGTGGCGGACAGGCTCGGCGTGAGGCAGCGGCCGCTCTGCCGCTCGACCCTCGAGAGGCGCGCCCGCCTGCATCGGGAGCTCTTCACCCCGTGGAACCTTTGGTGAGGCGAGGGTCTGGGCGGCCGGCGGGGCTTGGGCGTGGCGGCGGGGCTTGGGCGGCCGGCGCGCGGGAAGCCGCAAGACCCCCCTCTAGGGGCACCCTGCGGAGGGGNCTTGCGGCAAAGGACCCTTGGAGGGTGGCGGGGCGCCCTCTAAGGGCGTCCAGTGCACGAAAAGTCCCCCCTCCAAAGCCCTTTTGGAGCGAGACGAGCCTAGCGTGCGCCCTGCAACCCACCCTTGGGACAAGCCACCGGCATAGGGGGCCGTTGAAGGGGGTTTTCCGGCTCCGGCCACCTACGGAAGGCAGTTGCGACCACCTGTCTGGCGCATCATCCCCCTCTAGGGCGCATAGGGGGCAACAGGCCCCTGTAGGGCGCGGAGATGCACCGCCAAAAGACGGAAGGGCCCCTGCAGGGCGCCTTGGGGACAAGGTCACCCTGCAGGGGCCGCACTGAAGAATCGGGGGCGCTTGTCAGAGGGGCCGCACGTCGGGGGCGTCGCGCCAAATGGCCTCTCGCAAGGGGACGCACCTAAGAACCAGGGGGCGCTTGCCAGGGGGCGCGCCGGGGAGAGGCCGCGCCATGTTGGCCCCACCACAGGGCCCCGCCGTGTGGCCCCGCAGCGCGACCGGTCGCCTCGGGACGGGTCGCGGGCCGCGTCCCAGATCCCCCCCTACGCCGCGGCGGCCTCCCCGTCCTCCTCGCGGCGCCTCACGCTAGAGGCGAAGTACAGCATGTGACCCAGCCACACGGCGAACAGGACGGTGCACGGCACCACGAGGCCCTTCAGCGCCATGAGGGTGAAGCCCACGGCCATGACCAGCGCGACGGCGCCCATGACGCGGCGGCGCGCCGCGCGGGTCATGCCGCGGCCGCCCACGAGGTCCTCCAGGTTGTCGCGGTAGAGGCGCGTGCCGCGGAACCAGCGGTCAAGACGCTCGGAGCAACGGGCGAACGAGTACGCCGCCAGCATGAGGAACGGGAACGCGGGGATGAGCGGCAGCACTACCCCCNCGAACCCCAGGCCGAGCCCGACGAACCCGAGCACGAGGAACGGCAGTTTCTTAACGACCATCGCTCATCTCCCTCTCGATTGCCTTCTTCTCCCTGCGGGACNNGACCACGTGGCGGCAGGCCATGACCGGCCTGTGCAGGAGCATGCGGGGTCCCGAGAACCGCATGACCTCCCGGATGCGCTCGCGCATCTCCGCCCGGTAGCAGTGGACGCGGCAGTTGGAGCAGAACGTCTTGGTCTCCATGAAGGGGCACCGCTCGCTCCGGGCGCGGGCGTAGGCCTCCAGCTCGGCACACTCGTCGCAGAGCTCGCCGCGGGCGGTGCCGTGCCTGGNGNGGCACCAGATGCCGATCNTCTGCGAGACGACCTCCTGCTCCCGGGCGCGCCCGGCCTCCACGGCGGCCGCGGGCCGGCGGGCATCCCCGGCGGCAGTCATCAGCTCAACCTCCCGTCCTCGACGGAGAAGACCCGGTCGGCCACGCGCATGGTGGACTCGCGGTGGCTCACGAGCAGCACCGTGCGGCCGTCGCGCCCCTCGGCGNGCGACTTCAGCACCTGGGCCTCGTTGAGGCTGTCGAGGTTGCTCGTGGGCTCGTCCAGCAGCAGGAACGGCGCGTCGTGGAGGAACGCGCGGGCCAGGCCCAGGCGCTGGCGCTCCCCGCCCGAGAGCGTGTCGCCGAGCTCGCCCACCGGCGTGTCGTAGCCCTGGGGCAGGCCGGCGATGAAGTCGTGGACCGACGCGGCGCGGCAGGCGGCCTCGATCTCCTCATCGGTGGCGTCCAGCCTGACGATGCGCAGGTTGTTGCGGATGCTGTCATGGAACAGGTGCGTGTCCTGGGTCATGTAGCCCTCGAGGTCGCGCAGGTTGTCGGTGTCGACGTCGGCCACCTCGGTGCCCGAGACCGCCACGGAGCCGCCCTGCACGTCCCAGAACCTCATGAACAGCTTGAGCAGCGTGGACTTGCCGGAGCCGGAGCGCCCCACCACGGCCGTGAACGAGCCACGAGGCACCTCGATGTCCAGGTCGCGAAGGGTGGGCCCCTCGGCGCCGGGATAGGTGAACGAGAGGCCCCGGGNGACGATGGGGCCCTCGTCCGGCACGGGAAGGGTGCCGTCGGCCGGGACGTCGGCGTCGAGCAGGCGGAAGATCTTCTCGGACGCCGCCATGCCGTTCATGGNGATGTNGAAGAAGGTGCCCAGCTGGCGCATGGGGATGAAGAAGTCGGCGGCCACGAGGACGGNGAAGAGCAGGCCGGNGAGACCCACGGCGCCGGCCTGGAACTGCGTCACGGCGACCCNGGTNCCGGCNGCCGCGCCGCAGAACGCCACGAGGTCCATGATGGTGATGGAGTTGAGCTGCATGGTGAGCACGCGCATGGTGACGCGGCGGAAGCGCTCGGCCTCCTCGTTCATCTCGCGCTGCTTGAAGGCGTCGGCGCGGTAGACCTTGAGCGTGGTGAGGCCCTGGAGGTTCTCGAGGAACGTGTCGCCGAGGGAGGTGTACCGGCCCCAGCAGGTGCCGAGGAGCCTCTTGGCCCAGGTCTGCACCGCGGCGATGGCGGCCGGGATGAGCGGCACGCACACGAGCAGCACGGCGGCGGCCGGCACGTTCACAAAGCGCAGCACCGCGAAGAGCGTGACGGGGGCGAGCACGGCGCAGAAGAACTGCGAGAGGTAGGCGCCGAAGTACGTCTCCAGCTGGTCCACACCCTCCACGGCCACCTGCACGACTTCGGAGGTGGACACCACCAAGCGGTAGCGGGGACCCAGGGCGAGGAGCTTGCGGTAGATGAGGTCGCGCAGGCGCAGCTTGACCTCAGCCGAGGACAGATGGCTCTGACGCGACGACGCGGCGGTGCAGAGGAGGCGCACCACGGCCGCGGCCGCAACGGCGATGAGGCGCCTGTCGATCATCTGCGGAGGTACCTTTCGGTCCGTTTTTCGGCGCGACAAGTTAGCCAGAGCGAACCGATGAAAGGTAACCGGGGCCAACAAGGTTCAGAAGGCGTCCACAAGGCTGGGCGTCGCGCGCGGGGTCGGCGCGTGGGAAGGGGAGTCACGCGACACGAGAAAGGCGGCAGGGCGGCCGGTCGCCGTCCCGCNGCCCAGGGCGGTCGTCCCTGTACGGGCGGGGTCGAGGCCCCGCCCGGCGCCTACGCCACGTGCACGAACATGATGACACAGAGGAACAGGAGCGCCACCACGAAGAAGCCCACGGCCACGAGNATGAGGATGCGAGCGGCGGTGAGGGCGCCGGCCACGCGGTCGTGGCTGCGGCTGGCCTCCTCGTAGCGCTCCTGCTCGGCCGCGCAGATGCGCCTGGCGANCTCCATCTTGGTCTTGACGGGGGCCGAAACGGCCGTGGAGAAGAGGTCGGCCGGCACGCCCTTGACCATGCGCGCGNAGCCGGCGCCCGCGNTCACGGCAAGCGGGAACGCNACGAGCAGCGGCACGAGCACGCCGGTGAAGAGGGCCGTCATGAGCACGGCCTCCCAGCCCGGGGCGAGGATGAGGATGGTGGGCACGGCCACGGCCAGGGCCACGACGGCCAGCACGGCGATGCCGATGAGCAGGCGGCTGGAGTAGGAGCCGATGGAGCGGCCGCGCTGGTTCTCGGTGTCCACGGAGCGCACGGCGGTGTCGATGAGGTAGGCGGCCAGCTCGTTCTCAAGCTCCACCGGGGTGGTCTGGACCGGCGCCATGACCTCCTCCACGGTAGCCATCTCCACGTCCTCCCCCTCGGCGAGGTCCGCGCCGTCGGGCCGCACCGGCATGGCGCCGATCCGCTNGAGCTCCTCNTTGACGCGGCGCTCGACCTCGTCGGGGTCGAGGCGGTCGTTCTTCCTGTCCTTCTTGGCCATGGGGCCTCCTTCGAATCGTCGTTCGACGGGGGTTCATACCCCGCGGGCCGGAGGGCGCCATGGGCGGACGTGTCACATATCAATCAAGCCCGGTGTGACAGCGGTGCCTGGCCCATCTGTCACTTCGCTTATTTCATAACTGATTATGCGGCGGAAACGGCGACCGACCGGGGCGACGGAGGTTCGGTCCTTGATGGTGGGACAAAAGTGCCCGACCAATGGGACAAAAGTGTCCGGGTGATGGGACAGGACAACGGGGCGGGTCAGCACTTGCCGGCGCTCGNGCAGATGTCCGCCACGAAGCACTCGGAGCACCGNGGGTTGCGNGCGCGGCNGTNCTCGCGGCCAAAGTGCACCCACTGGTGATTGATGTAGAGCCACTGCTCGCGGGGGTAGACCTTGAGCAGCGCCGCCTCCACCTTGTCGGGCGTGTTGGCCGAGGGGCCGCAGAACTTGAGCCGGTGGGCGATGCGGTACACGTGGGTGTCGACGGCGATGCCCTGGGGGTCCCTGAACGCCTGGCACATGACGCAGTTGGCGGTCTTGCGGCCCACGCCGGGAAGGCGCTGGAGCTCGTCGATGTCCTGGGGCACGGTCCCGCCGAACTCCGAGACGCTCATCTGCGCGAGGCCCTTGAGCTTGGCGGCCTTGGCGCGGTAGAAGCCCAGGGGCCGGATGACCTCCTCGATCTGGGNGGTGTCCNCGGCGGCGAGGTCGGCGGGCTCGGGGAACCGCTCCCACAGCAGCGGCGTCACCTTGTTGACGGCGGCGTCGGTGCACTGGGCCGAGAGGACCACGGCGACGGTGAGGCGGAACGGGTCGGTATAGTCCAGGGAGCAGGCCCCCTCGCCGTACACCTCGAACATGCGGCGCTCCACCTCGGCGGCACGCTCGCGCTTCTGGGCCATGGTCTCGCGGGGCATGGGGCTCCCTCCTTAGCAAAAGGCCCGCCGGAGCGGGCCTGGGCGATCCGTTGTGGGCGTGCCTACTGGATGCGGGTGCGGCAGTAGGGGCACACCTTCCAGTCGGCGTTGAGCGGACGGTGGCACGTGGGGCAGACGTTGCGCACCTGCGTGTTGCAGATGGGGCAGACGATGAAGTCGCGGTCGATGGGCGTGCCGCACTTGGGGCAGATGCCGTAGTGGGACAGCTGGTGCTCGCGCAGGGCGATGTCGAGGTCCTGCTCCTCGCGGTCCACCAGGTAGCTGCTGGGGCGCAGGATGACGTAGGCGAGCAGGCCCACGATGGGAACCACCGAGATGATGGCCCACAGCCACCAGGGCTCGGCGCCGCGGCGCTGGGCGTCGCGGATGACGTAGACGATGGAGAGCAGGTAGAGCATGACCACGCAGGCGAGCATGAGGTAGAGGACCATGCGGACCTCGGGCGTGATTATCNGATCGAGCAGGTCCTGCATCGGGTGGCTCCTTCGNGGCTNTCTGCACCGGCGGNGCGNTNGAGCTGCATNCTTGGTGCATTGTACCGTACCGGCACGACACTCCCCTCTCCATCACAGCCCCACCACACAGCCTTACAGCCCGCACCGGCGGCGGCCGAGGCCTCTCGACGGCCCATACATCGTCGTCAGGCGTCCCCATGGGCAACCGGTTGCCCATGGTCGGGAGCCCCCGGCCCCGCAGGCGCCACGACCCCGCTCCGCAAAGGCAACCGGTTGCCGTCACTCCCCCGTACCGGCCCTCAGCACGCGGCACACCTCGCCCGCCAGCGTGATGGAGCCCACAGCCACGGCGGGGGCGTCGCCCACCGCGGCAAGGGCGCCGGCCACCGTGGGCGAGACGGACGCCACCGTGGCACCGGCCTCCCGGAAGAGCCCCGCGAGCTCCTCGGGCGGCAGTGCGCGGGGGCTCGGTGTCCGGCACACGTGCACCACGGGAAAGGCGTCGGCGAGCAGCCCCACGATGCCGGCGACGTCCTTGTCGGCGAGGACCGCGCATACGAGCTCCGGCACCCGCCCCGCGCCGTCCAGGGCCCCCAGGCTGTCGAGGAACACGGCCACCGACTGCGGGTTGTGGGCGGCGTCCACGAGCAGGGGCGGCTCGGCGCGGACGAGGTCGAAGCGCCCCGGCGTGGGGCATGCGGCCACGGAGACGGCGAGGGCCGCAGGATCGAGTGGGCGGCCGAGGAACCCCTCGGCCAGGGCGACGGCGCAGGCGATGTTGGCAGCCTGGTAACGGGGCTTGACGGCCGAGAGCCCGCGGTAGGCGGAAAGCGGCGCCNCGACGTCGAGGACGAGGGGGTCGCCCAGGGCGGCGGGCTCCGAGACCACCGAGAACCGGCACACCGGCAGCCCGGCAGGCGTCGGCTCGCCCACAGCGCGCACCACCGCGGGCGCCACGCCCTGGGCGGCGCACCGCTCCAGCAGGACGTCCTGCACCGAGGGCGGCTCGGCCGTACCGCGCCCCAGAACGCAGGCCTGGCCGGCCTTGATGACGGCGGCCTTCTCGCCGGCTATCTCCTCCAGGGTGTCGCCGAGGATGCGTGTGTGGTCGAGGCCGATGCCCGTGACGCAGGTGGCCGCCGGGTGCGTGGCCGTGGTGGCGTCCCAGCGGCCGCCCATGCCCACCTCGAGCACGGCCACGTCGACCCCGCGCTCGGCAAAGAGCACGCAGGCGGCCACGGTGAGGGTGTCGAACTCCGTGACGTCGTAGGGTCGCTTTCCCGCGGCCTCCCGGGCGGCGTTCACGCGGCGCCCGGCCTCGGCGGCGGCGGCCACGGCCCGAGCGAACCCCTCGCGGGAGACGGGCCGGCCGGCCACCTCCATGCGCTCGGTGTAGTCCACGAGCTCCGGCGACGTGTAGAGGGCGGTGGAGAGCCCCTCCCCCGCCAGGATCGCCGCCGTGTAGCGCGACGTGGACGTCTTGCCGTTGGTGCCGGCCACCTGCACCACGGAGAAGCGCCCGTCGGGGCGGCCGAGCTCGGCGAGCATGCCGACCACGGTCTCGAGCATGGGGCAGATCCCCAGCCTCAGGATGCTGTGGAGGTGGGCCAGCGCCCCCTCGTAGTCCATGGGCTCCACAGGGAACGGCACCTCGTANGGCCGCTGATTCTNGGGCACGGTCANAGGCGCTCCTCGGTAGAAGGTGTGTGTGCGCACCGCATGATAGACCNGTCGAGGGCCAAGGCGTCCACGGGTTCGTCCNAGGGGCCCTCCACGGAGGCGAGCACCGCGGCGTCGAGCACCTGGCAGCCGTGGGCCAGGCCGACGGCCGCGAACGTGCCGGGGCCGCCGCAGGCGCGGGCGGCGGAGAGGAACCGGTCGTAGTAGCCGCCGCCGTAGCCGAGGCGGCGCCCCTCGCCGTCGAAGGCGAGGCCGGGGCAGAGCGCGAGCACCGAGGCGCCGCCGGCCAGCGCCGCCGGCACGTCGAGCAACCCCCAGCGCCCCGGGTCGGGCTCGGCCATGCCAAAGGGATGGCCCANGAGGCCNTCCCGCCAGCCCNACCCCACGGCGCGCCACTCCAGCCTGCGGCCGGCCATGCAGCGCGGCAGGGCCGCCGCCTTGCCCCTGGCGAGGGCGGCGTCCACCAGGGCGGCGGGGTCCGCCTCGGACCCCATGGGCACGTAGGCGAGGACGACGTCGGCGGCCGCCCAGAGCCCGGACGCCTCCACGGCCGCCGCACGCCGTCCGTCCGCGGCCACGCGCCCGGCGGCCCCGAGCCCGTCGCGGGCCTCCCGGGCGCGCCGCCTCAACGTCCCCTTGTCCACGGTCCCCTCCCCGTCCGACGTTATCGCGCCAATGATAGACGGCCGGTCCCGCGAGGGGGCCGGCCGTCCAGGGGAGGTGCGTGCGAAGCCGTGGGGCCTTAGGCCTCCACGCCGTCCAGGCGCTTGTAGAGGGCGATGAACTCGAGGGCCATGATCTTCACGGTCTCGGTGCTCGCCATCTGGTCCTCGGCGTGCAGGAGGATGAGGGGCGCCTCGGCGTCGCGCTCGCCCGCGGCATCGGCCTGGAGGAGCCTGAGGTGCACGTCGTGGCCGCCGGCGTAGGCAGTGTCGCCCTCGGCGATGAGGGCCTGGGCGCCCTCGAAGTCCCCCTCGCGGGCCTTGGAGATGGCGTTCACGTAGCACGACTTGGCCGTGCCCACGTAGCNGATGATCTCGAAGCAGGTGAGCTGGAGCTCGTTCATCTCGTCCATGGGTCTCTCTCCCTCCCGCCCGGCCGTGCCGGGCGTCTCTCGTCTAGAAAAAGGGGGCGCACCGCTGACGTGGCGCGCCCCCTCAGGTGCGTTCCGGTGCGCCCTTAGAGCTTGGCGAGGGCGTCGTCCAGGATCTTGGGGGCGTTCATGCGGCCGTAATCGACCATGGCGATGACGTCCACGGGCTTGTCGGTGGCCTTCTCGAAGTCGCTCCTAGCATAGCCGATCTGGGGGCCGAGGAGCAGGACGTCGGCGGTGTCGAGGGCCTCCATGGCCTCGGCCANGGGACGGGCCTCGATCTCGACGTCGAGGCCGCGGGTCTTGGCCTCGTTCTGCATCTTCTGGACCAGGAGCGAGGTGGACATACCGGCGTTGCACACGAGCATGATCTTCTGCATGGTTCCTCCTTAGCGGTTTCCGGGCCAGCGGCCCATGGGATCAGTGTAGGTGCGGCGCATGGCGCGGGGGTGGGGCCGTCGGGGAG
>NZ_CAJMXC010000031.1:0-18713 GCF_905219715.1 Olsenella sp. CU969 | reverse complement strand
CGTCCATCTTGGTGCCCCCCGCGTGGCGGCGGGCACCAAGATGGACGTCTCGCACCTCGACCTCTCCTACGGCCGCACCCACGTCCTCAGGGACGTGAGCCTGTCGTTCCCCGAGAAGGAGGTCTGCGCCCTCATCGGCCCCTCGGGCTGCGGCAAGTCGACACTGCTCAAGACGCTCAACCGCATGAACGAGCTCGCCCCCGGCTGCTCGGTCTCCGGCCTCGTCACGCTCGACGGCACCGACGTCTACCGCGACCTCGACGCCCAGGANGTGCGGCGCCGCGTGGGCATGGTGTTCCAGCAGCCCAACCCCTTCCCCATGTCGATCTTCGACAACGTGGCCTACGGTCCTCGCACCCACGGCGTCCGCGACCGCGACGAGCTCGAGGGCCGCGTGGAGCAGGCCCTGCGCGACGCCGCCCTCTGGGACGAGGTCAAGGACCGCCTCAAGNGGACCGCNCTCGGGCTNTCCGNCGGCCAGCAGCAGCGCCTCTGCATCGCCCGCGCCCTGGCAGCCCAGCCGGAGGTCCTGCTCCTCGACGAGTCCACGAGCGCCCTCGACCCCATCTCCTGCGCCAAGATCGAGGAGCTCGTCATCTCCCTCAAGGGCTCCTACACCGTGGTGATGGTGACCCACAACATGCTGCAGGCCCTGCGCATCTCCGACACCTGCGCCTTCTTCCTGATGGGAGAGATGGTGGAGGCNGGCCCCNCCGAGACCCTGTTCACGAGCCCCACCGACCCGCGTTGCGCCGATTATGTGGCCGGGCGGTTCGGCTGACGCGCCTCCGGACTAGGATGGGTGCTGCCCGCACACAGCCCGAGGAGGAACCCATGGCGGAAGCCACGGTCTACTATCTCGAGGATGACCCGCGCATCCTCGAGCTCACGCTCTACACCCTCGCCCAGACGGGCATCCGCGCGGAGGGCTTCTCGTCGGCGGGAGAGTTCCTCGACGCCTGCGCCGAGTCCGTTCCCGACCTCGTGCTCCTCGACATCATGCTGCCCGATGTGGACGGCCTCACGGTGCTGCGCCGCCTGAGGGGCGAGCCGGCCACACGGGACGTCCCCGTCATGATGCTCACGGCCAAGGGCGACGAGCTCGACAAGGCCTACGGGCTCGACCTAGGCGCCGACGACTACTTGGCCAAGCCGTTCGGCATGGTGGAGTTGCTGGCCCGCGTGCGGGCGCTGCTCCGCCGCTCCCAGGCGCCCGCACGCGGGGAGGCGACCGAGCCGGACCGCCTCTCGTTCGGGGGCATCGTGCTCGACGAGGGGCGCCACACCGTGACCGCCGACGGCGTGCCCGTGTCGCTCACCCCCAAGGAGTTCGACCTGCTCAAGACCCTCATGGCCTCGCCAGGCCGCGTGCTCTCGCGCGACCGCCTGCTCGCCGACGTGTGGGACGTCGCCTTCTCCGGCGGCACCCGCACGGTGGACGTTCACGTGCGCACGTTGCGCCAGAAGCTCGCCGCCGCGGCNCCGGGCTCCGAGCGCGCCGTCGAGACCGTGCGCGGCGTCGGTTACCGGCTCGGGGACGGCCACCATGGCTGACGGTCGCGGCACGGGCCGCAGGCGCCTCTCCACCACGGTGTTCGCCGCCCTCGTGGCCTCGGCCCTCGCCTGCGTGCTCGCCGCGTTCCTCGGTACCGCCGCCGTCTACTACGCCACCCACGAGGCCGGCGAGGCCCAGCGCCTGGCCGCCTTGGCCGAGGAGGCCGGCGCCACGCTGGGACCCCTGGACGCGGACGGCCGCCGCGCCATGCTGGCGGCCCAGCTCCCCGGGCCCGAGCGCTACACCCTGGTGTCGTCCGACGGCGAGGTGCTCTTCGACAGCGCCGACGACGATGCCGGCTACCACGGCGACCGGCCCGAGGTCCTCGAGGCCGAGAAGGCCGGGTNCGCCTCGGTGAGCCGCCACTCCGCCACCCTGGACCGCGACATGCTCTACGCCGCCNAGCGCCTCGCCGGCGGCGACGTGCTGCGCATCGCCGAGGAGCGCGAGTCGTTCGNGGCCTTCGCCGGCTCGTTCGTGCTGCCGGCCGCCNCCGTCATGGCCGCCGTGTCCGCGCTCGCCGCCGTGGCGTCGCGGCTCATCACCCGGAGGATCGTGGCGCCCTTCGCCGCCCTCGACGACGGGCTGCCCGCCCCCGACTGCTACCGGGAGGTGGCCCCGCTCATCGAGCGCATCGAGGACCAGCAGGCGCGCCTGCGGGAGCAGAACCTCGAGCTGGCCCGCGCCGACACCATCCGACGAGACTTCTCGGCCAACGTCTCCCACGAGATGAAGACGCCGCTCCAGATCATCTCCGGGTACGCGGAGATCATCGACCGGGGCATCGCCGACGAGGCCGACACCCGCACCTTCGCCCACATCATCCACGACGAGGCCCAGCGCATGCGCTCCCTCATCGACGACGTGCTCACCCTCTCCCGCATGGACGAGCCCCTGGGCGCCGAGCAGGGCCCCGTGGACATGCTCGANCTTGCCGGCTCCGTCCTGCGCCGCATGGCGCCNGTGGCCGACGCCGCCGANGTGGGGCTCCNCGCCNTGGGGTCGCCCATCACGGTGGAGGCCAACGCCCGGCTGCTCGACCAGGCCCTCTCCAACCTGGTGGAGAACGCCGTGCGCTACAGCCCTGCCGGATCCCAGGTGACAGTGACCGTGGCCAAGGACTGCCACCCCGGCGAGCCGGGCGCCGTGGCCGAGGCCGTGGTCTCGGTGCGCGACGAGGGGTGCGGCATCNCGGCCGACGAGCAGAACAAGGTGTTCGAGCGCTTCTACCGCGTGGACAAGAGCCGCTCCAAGGAGCCCGGGGGCACGGGCCTGGGACTGGCCATCGTGAAGCACGCGGTCGAGCAGTGCGGCGGCACCGTGGAGCTGGAGAGCGCCCCGGGCGAGGGGTCGGTGTCCCGGCTGCGGCTGCCCCTGTGAGCCCCGCGGGCCCCTGCCCCTGTCCCATCACTCGGACACTTTTGTCCCATCCGCGGAACGTCCTGCGGGCGCCGGAGCTGCGCCCGTTCTGCCTTCTCCCCACCTGAACACGTCCGAGGGCGACTTCCAAGGCCAACCCCTGCGGAAAAACGCCCCCGGACGCGTTCAGGTGCGCAAAATCCGCTCCCGTGCGTGTTCAGGTGGGAAAGAGGCCGACCTCAACGGCGTTCAGGTGCCGAAGACGGTGCCGGGAGCGGTGCTGCAGACGATGCCGAAGACGGTGCCGGAGATGCCGCCCGAGGTGGCGCCGTTGGGGTATCACCCTTATGTTCTGCCACCATCGCCCACCCCGACACCCGAGCGAGGACCCATGCCCTTCGAGAAAGTCGCCAAGGCCGCCGTCAAGGCCTACACCCACCTGAAGCCCGACGTCGTGGACGGCTACGAGGCCATCAGGGTCGCCGAGGAGGCGGCCTCCAAGATCGAAGCGCCCCGCATCCGCGTGCGGGAGGGGCGCGTCTCGGTGCCTGCAGCCGACGGGTACGCCGTCGAGTGCCGCACCTTCACGCCGCTCGACCTCGACATCTCGTTGGACGGCGTCAAGTTGACCGACGACTGGAAGGGCACCGTGGTCTTCTTCCACGGCGGNGGCTGGGTCACCGGCCAGGTCGGCCTCTACGCCGACGCCTGCAAGGACCTCGCCCTGACCCTCAAACGCCGCGTGGTCTCGGTGGACTACCGCCTGGCCCCCGAGAACCGCTTCCCGGTGCCGCTGGANGACTNCTACGCCGTGGCCCGGGCCGTCATGGCCGGGAAGGTCTTCTCCGACGTGAACCCCGATCACGTGGTCCTCATGGGCGACTCGGCCGGCGGCAACCTCGCCTGCGCCGTGGCCCTCAAGGCCCGCGACACCGGCNACTTCTCCGTGCCCCGCCAGATCCTGCTCTACCCCGTCCTCAACAACGACTACGGCCCCGACGCGCCCTTCGCCTCGGTGCACGAGAACGGCAGCGACTACATCCTCACGGCCCAGGACTGCCAGGAGTACCTGATGCTGTACGCCGAGAAGCCCGAGGACCTGGAGAACCCCTACCTCGCCCCGCTCCTGGAGACGGACCTTGCGGGGCTGCCGGAGACCCTGGTGGTCAGCGCCGAGCTCTGCCCGTTGCGTGACGAGGACGAGGAGTTCACCCGGCGCCTCGCCCAGGCGGGTACGAACTCCGCTGCCTATAGAATGCAAGACGTCATGCACGGCTACCTGCTCTACCCGTCGGCCGTCGACGCGGTGAAGACCACCTTCGCGATCTGCCGGAGCTTCCTCGACGGGGAGGGGCTGCCCAAGGGAAATGGATCGACGTGGCTCGAGATACGTGGTATCGCCTAGACAACATCGGCAAGTACTACTCGGCCCAGGCCGGGCGCCGGGCCCAGACGGTCTTCCGCTACTCGGCCACCATGGATGCCCCCGTCGACGAGGCCGCCCTCCAGCGGGCCCTCGACCGCACGGTGGGCCGGTTCCCCACCTTCTCCGTCACCCTGCGCACCGGGCTGTTCTGGCACTACCTCCAGCACGTGGACACCGTCCCCAAGGTGCACCAGGAGGACCTGCCCATCTGTGCCCCGCTCCACGCCGGNCACACCTCGGTGCTGTTCCGGGTGAGCCGGTACCGCGACNGCANCAACTTCGAGGTGAGCCATATGGTCTCCGACGGCCGCGGCTCGCTCGCCTTCTTCAAGGAGCTCCTCGGGGCCTATGTGGAGGAGGCCTTGGGCGTGANGGGCGTGCCCGTGAGCTACGCCGGCTCTCCCTCGGAAAGCTCCGAGGACTCCTTCGACAAGAACTACGAGCCCGGGAAGCGGGGGGCGGCCACCCTCTCCCGGGCCGTCCACGTGGGGAGCGCCAAGCACGCGGAGGACCCCTCCTACTTCGAGTACCACCTCTCCTGCAAGGCGGTGCTCGACCTGGCCCATCGATGGGACGTGAGCCTCACCTCGGTGATGGTGGCCGCCATGGCCCTGGCGGTGCGTCGGCAGATGCACCGCCGCGACGTGGGGAGGCGCCCCATCCGCATCGGCGTCCCGGTGGACCTCAGGGGCGCCTTCTCCTCCCAGACCACCCGCAACTTCTTCGGCCTGGCCTATGTGACCTTCGAGACCGGCGATGCCGTGCCCGAGGCCGAGGCGCTGGCCCAGGAGGCCCAGCGCCAGATTACCGACGCCACCCGGCCGGACAATATCAAGCTTCGNNTGAACNCCATGATCCGCCTGGAGAAGAACCCCTTGGTGCGCGTGGCGCCGGTCTTCCTCAAGGACCTCGGCCTGGGCGTCGCCCGCTCCCAGGAGGGGCGCGGCGTCACCTGCGCCGTCTCCAACCTCGGGCGCGTGGTCCTCGACGGGGCCGTGGCCGCTCATGTGAGGGATGTCAACATCCTCACCTCCACCCAGGACCTCAACCTCACCCTGTGCTCCTTCGAGGACGACCTGTNCTGCGGCATCTCCACGGTCTACACNGACCNCGACGTGGTGCGCGACTTCTGCCGCTTCTTCTCGGCCCAGGGCATCCCCGGGAAGGTCAACTGCAGCAAGGCCCGGCCGCTCAAGGAGCGCGACGGCGCCGCCTCCGACAGGGACCGCAGGTGCCGGCCGCCCAAGGGTGCCCGCCGACGGCTGACGGGGGCGCGCAAGCCGCTGCCGGCCGAGAAGGGAGCCGGGGCATGAGACACTGTTCGGCCTGCGACCTCGACTACACCGGGGCCATCGAGCGCTGCCCCCTCTGCCACGGCGAGCTCGTGGGGGAGCCGTCGCCGGCGGTCTTTCCCCACACCGACAACATCCGGCCCCAGAAGGCGCTGCTCACCATCGTCACGCTGGCGAGCGCCGTGGGCGCCCTCACCGTGGCGTTCCTAGCCCTTGTGGGGGCCGCGCGCTGGTCGGTGGCCCTGCCGGCGCTGGCCGTGGTTGCCGCCAACTACCTGCTGCTCAGGAACTTCCTCCGCTACGACCCCGGGTTCGTGCGGGGGGCCTCGCGCTACCTGCTCATGCTGGTGGCCGTANNCGTGGCCTGGCGCTTTATCTCGGGCGTCGACGCCCTCACGAGCCTGGTGGCCCCCATCGTCTGCCTGGCCGCCATCGCCTTCGACGCGGTGCTGCTCCTTGCCTGGCGCGACCGGTTTGCCGAGGAGTTCTCGGCCTACCTGCTGCTCGACGTGGTGTGCGGGTTCATCCCGCTCGCCCTGGTGTGGCTGGGGCTCGCCCAGTGGCCCACCCTGGCCTACGTGAGCGCCTTCTGCGCCGGGCTACTGGCCATATTCGTGCTGGTGTTCTTCCGCCGCGACATCTTCGGGGCCGCCGGCCGCCTGTTCAACGCCTGACGAGGCGCCCTCCCCGCCGTGGCCGGAGAGCTCCTCGAGCAGCAGGGTCAGGCTCGAGAGGAAGAAGGGCTTCTGGAGGAAGCCGTCGACCCCGGCGCCGTCGCAGGCCGACTCGGCGTCGGCGCGGTCGAAGGCGGTGAGCACCATGACCGGCACGTTGTGGGGGACCACATCGCGGATGGCCCGGGCCGTCTGGGCCCCGTCCATGGCCGGCATCCGCCAGTCGACGATGACGAGGCCGAACCCGCGGCCCTCCGCCTCGGCCTCCGCGGCCATAGAGACGGCGTCGGCGCCGGTGAGGGCGAACTCGGCCTCCACCCCGGCGTCGCCCATGACGGCCACGACCTCGTCGCACACGGCCCGCTCGTCGTCGACCACCAGGACCCTGTCGATGCCCATGCGCTCNAAGAACTCGCGGCCGTCACTGTGCCGGGCCACCCTGAGCTCCAGGTCCACCACGAAGGCGCTCCCCCGGCNCACCTCGCTCTCCACCGAGATGGCGCCCCCCATGAGCTCCACGAGGCTCTTGGCGATGGCAAGGCCCAGGCCCGTCCCCTGGACCCGGTTGGTCACCGAGCTCTCCTCGCGGGTGAAGGGGTCGAAGATCGTCTCCATGAGCTCGGGGGCCATGCCCATGCCGTCGTCCCTCACGGTGAGGCGCAGGGAGACGAAGTTGGCCCGGGGGCTCGGCGTCTGGACGAGGTCGAACTCGACGGTGCCCCCCCTCGGGGGTGTACTTCACGGCATTGGTGATGATGTTGATGAGAACCTGGTTGATGCGGAGCTTGTCGCCCACCACGAGACCGTCGCGGACCCCGGAGACGTCGACCCGGAAGTCCTGACCCTTGGCGAGGGCCCGGGGCCTCGCGATGGTAACCACGTCCTCGGCCAGCTCCGAGAGCTCGAACTCCGAGAGGTTGAGGGTGGTCTTGCCGCTCTCGATCTTGGACATGTCGAGGACGTCGTTGAGCAGGCCCAGCATGTGCAGGGAGGAGGCCTGGATCTTGCGGGTGTGGTCGCGCACGAGGTCGGGGTCGCCGGCGTCGCGGAGGAGGAGCGTGGCCAGGCCCACGATGGCGTTCATGGGGGTGCGGATGTCGTGGCTCACGTTGGACAGGAACGTGCTCTTGGACTCGTTGGCCACCTCGGCCACGGAGAGGGCCTCCCGCAGCNCCTCCTCGTTGCGGCGCTCCCGGGTGCGGTCGGACAGCACCGCCATGCAGCGACGGCCGCCGTCGACCTCCACGTCGTAGAGGCTGTCGGTGAACCAGAGGGGCTCGCCGGTGGCCCGGTTGTGGCGCAGGCCCTCGCGCACCACGGTGCGGCCGTCGTCGAGCGACGCCGTGTCCACGGGCCCCTCGGCGTCCTCGAGCTCGAGCACGGCGCAGTCGGCACGCACCTCGTCGGGCCCCACGCCCAGGATCCGGCCCACGTTGGGGCTCACGTAGTCCACCCGCACGGGGTCGCGGCTCAGCATGAGGAAGACCTCGTCGGTGGCGCTGGCCANCACCGAGAAGAGCTCCTCGCGGGCCCGGGTCTCGGCGCCCTGGGCCCTCATGGAGCGGNTGAACCGGAAGGCCGCAAGCCCGAAGAAGGCGGCCGCCCCCACGACGAGGACCACGAGGAACAGCACCACCGTCGAGGTGCCGATGATGGCGTTGCCCTGCTCCATGATGACGTCGTCGGGGATCACCGACACCATGGACCACCCGTCGGTGTTCCCGATAGGCACGAAGGCCATGACGCAGTCGCGGTCGTCCAGACGTACCCGCACCACCCCGGAGCGGGAGGCGGCGAGGCTGTCGGTGAGGGCCGAGACGCCCGAGAAGACCGCCTCCACGGCGGCGTCCAGGGCGGCGGGGCACCACAGGCCGTTGGCCGCCACCATGCGCCCGGCGCCCACGAGCTCGCCATAGGCCAGGCGGTGGGGGCCGGCCTCGACCTCCGTGGCAAAGAGAACCGGGTAGCACGAGCCGTCGGCGCAACGGGAGAGCTCGACCTCGGACCGCAGCAGGTGCTCCACGAAGGCGAGCCCGTGGGCCTGCCGCCCCGAGCCGCCGTTCACGGCAACGCACCCGTCGAGGTCGCAGACCCCGAAGGTGCGGCCATCGGGACCCGGCAACGGACCCATGGACCAGGCGAGGCCGGGCCGTTCCCGGAGCAGGGCGACCGTCTCACAGAAGGCTCTGATCGTCCCGTCGCCCACGGCAGGCTTGCCCACGGCCCCTCCCCCCACCTGCTCCTCATAATCATCCCTGTGAATATATTCTGAATGAAATCTGANTTACAAGTGGCCCACGATCACTCCCCGGCGGGCACGGGGCGGCCGTCGTCCTCCCACACATAGGACCCCTCGTCGGAGCACTCGCCGACGATGCGCTCCACGGGAAGGATCATGTAGGTGGCCTCGGCGGTCACGCACACGGTGCCGTCCTGCCGGCGCAGCTCGCAGGTACCCTCGAAGGTGCGCCGGGTCACCTTGGTGATGACGCCCACCACCTCCAGGGGCTCGCCGATGGGCGTGGGCTTGCGGTAGCGCAGCTTGAGCTCCATGGTGACGCCCCACTGGTCGGGGTGGTCGGTGATGAAGGCACGGCCGATGGTCTCGTCGCACATGGCCGCCGCCACGCCGCCGTGGAGGCGGCCGGGGTAGCTCTGGTGGATGGGCTTGGGCGTGAAGAGNCCCNCAACGCGGCCGGGCTCGTCNTCNCGCTCAACGAACTGGGCCTCGAGCCCGGCGGGGTTGTCGAATCCACAGACGAAGCACTCGTCGTTGATGGGCTGGTTGTGCAGGTGGGAGCAGGCCATGGGGGCTCCTTCGGGACGCGGGNTTGTCGACCCTCATTTTATGCGTCCGACCCTGCGCCTGAAAGCGGTCGAGGGCGTCCCCATCCGCTTTCGGGGACAGGAGCGGGCGCAGGTCAGGCGTGCGAGAGAGGGTAGACGAGCGACACCCGGCGACGGCGGGCGGCCGTCTCGGCCTCCACCGCGCACGCCTCCACCGCAGGAAGGCGCTCGAGCAGGGGTGCCAGCGTCTCGTTTNCCGGGACCCCGGCTGCGACCTCCCACGAGACCCCCAGCGTCACGGCCGTGCCCGAACGGGCGAAAAGCCGCGCGCATCCGTCCGCCTCCGCCAGCGCCTCCTTGGCCACACANCNNAGCACGGCCGCGACGCGCCACCCGTCGCACACGACCCGGGCGGGCTCGGGAGCGTCCACCGCCAAGCGGCCGCCCGACCCCTCCGCATCCCGGTCCACAAGGCGCGCCGCATCGAGGACGACCTCCCGGGCATCCGTCGCACACGGATCGCCGCCGGAGGGGCCACCCAGAAGAAGCAGGTGGTCGAACGCCTCGGCGAGCTCGTCGAGCGCACCCTCCGGGCACGTCGCCGCACCCGGGGCGGCCCCCTCGCCCGAAGCCAGCAACGCGGCAAGGGGCGTTTTCACGTCATGGATCAGGNGCCTCGCGATCNCGTCGGAAAGGGCCTGCCTCCCCTCCACAGCCCCTACAAGCCTTCGGCCCAGGGCCGCAAACGCGGCGAAGGATGCGAGCAGCACNGTGACGGCCGCGAGTTTGACGGCACGAAGGAGCCGCAACGCCTCGTGGCAGTCGAGGAAGCGGATCTCGACGCCGGAGGCACCCGTTTGGACCACCCGGTAGAACACGAGGCTGTCCCCCGCCCTATAGGTGTGCGGGCCTCCGGCGTCAGGCCGCAGACCGGCCTCCGCGACCTCGGCGAAAAAATCGGCCAGATAGGGGCCGGCGTCCCCGCGACCGGACCGGCCCATCCGCGACGCCTCCTCGACGGTCACCGACCGCACCTCCGTGTCGAGGAACGGCCCGGGATCGCCCGAGAGGGCCCCATGGGCGGCACCCGCAAAACCGAGAAGTCCCACGACGTACAACGCCGAGCACAAGGCCGCCCCGGCGAGCAGATAACGGGTCAAACCTGCCGAAAGGCTTGCGCGCCACGACGCCACCGGGCCCTCACATCTCTTCGCAGGGGCCTTCGAGGCGGTATCCCACACCCCAGACCGACCTCAAGGAGACCGAGGCCCCCGCNGACTCGAGCTTGCGCCTCAACCGCCTGGTCATCTCGTCCACGGGGCGNCTCTCGACGCCGTCGGGGAGGCCCCACACATCGAGCAGGANCTGGGAGCGGGGACGGTCTTGTCGGGGCGCGCCAAGTAGTAGCGCAGCAGCTCCAGCTCCGTCGGCGTGAGGGCGACGGGCAGGCCGTCGATGCGACACTCCCCCTTCCCGCATCGCACGTTGCCCAGCTCGAGGACCCTCGGCCTCTTTGCGCCGTCGCCCTNGCCTTCANAGCGCGCCNGTCGCAGGAGGGCCGNCACCTTGGCAAGGAGGAGCGCCGGGCGCACGGGCTTGGTCAGATAGTCGTCGCAGCCATGGGCCAGGGCGTCGATGACGGACNGCTCGTCGTCTTGGCCCGACAGGGCCAGNACCGGCACGCAGGACCGCTCTCGAACGNGGAGGAGCAGCGCCGTGCCNTCCATCTTGGGGAGCCCCATGTCGAGCAGGATAAGGTGGCAGCCGACTTCTTCCCCACGGGAAAGCGCCTCGAGAAGCTGCGTGCCATCAGGTTGGGTCACCGCCTCGTAGCCCGCATTCTCCAGCACCAGCCTCACGGCGNCCCGCAGGGAGTCGTCGTCCTCGATATAGAGGATCCTCTGCATGGCACCCCCTCAACTATTCCAAGACTATCGCACCTCCCCCTCGGGCCACAATGCTGTTTTGCAACTTGAGGCCATNGTTTTGTTTTTCACGGTTTTATGGCCCGACCCTTTACCCGACACTCGTCTCACATGGCGGAAGGAGCAGGAAATGAGCCTACCCGGAAAACGCCCAGTGGTGAGAATCTGCATTGCCATCGCAGCCATATCGTTTTGCGCCCTTGCAATCACACATATCACCCATGCAATCTCCTCATCCTCGACATCCCCCGATTCTGTGGAAGAAGCTACCGGTTACAGCTGTCATGACCTCGAGGTAGCTCACATCAACGACATAGAACTGGAGGGTGACGAGAGCCTTTTCTCGCACCTTTCCGGCAACGGGGAGAGCTTAGCCCTTCTCGCAGTCGCATGCGCCCTCTCCACTGCCCCCGTCGCAGCATACGCCAGCGAGACCTCAAATTATCGTACCTACCATATGGACTCGNTCTCTAGCGAAGCCANCCCTCAGCGCGAACGTGGGAACTGCTTCTCTGTTTATGGGAAGGGCTGGTGCGTCTCCCATGGATACGGAAATAATCGTCCTGTCGGCGCCAGCATGGCGNTCAATCTGACCCAAAAGGAAAAGGACTGCCTGTTCAGTGCATATACTTGGATGATCGAGGCGGGACGCGCTTGGTATACAGGCAGCGGCTGGGACGCACTTGCGGCAACTTCCTACACCTTTTATACCTGCTTGAAGTAAAACGCCTTCATATGGGCGGGTTGTAACGGCTTGGCGACAGCGTTTCAACCCGCCCTTTTCCAGGAGGGGCTTATGACGTGGAACGGCATTGCAAATAAACTTGAAATCGGGTGGAGCAACGGTCATCTATCGTGGGGCGGCATTGCTATTGCAGCAGTGTGCGTACTGCTCGGCATCCTGTACTACTGCTTCCATATCATTGACCATACCACCTTAGTTCTCTTGAGCGGCCTCAATGTCGTGGCCGTCCATTTAGGAAGCTCACTTATTTATAAAAAACAAGGACGGGCGTTTGACTNGGTGATCAGTGTCCTATTCGCTCTACTCTACTTGCTTCTCCTGTAGGAGACTTCGACCTGCTCTTTCTCTGAGGCGNNTCCGGCCGCAGGCCCCGGCGCCCCGGCGTAACGCGCCACCGTGGTGCGACGTNTNGCCNTTTTGGNCCGAAAAGGGCGCCACGGTGGTGCGGGTCGGCCCCGACCCCCTCCTAGAACGGCTCGGCCAGGCGCTTTTCCATCCACACCATGTCGTACCAGCGGTCGAACTTGCGGCCGCAGGCCTCGAAACGGCCCACCTCGCGATAGCCCATGGCACTGTGGAACCGCACCGAGGCGTCGGTGAGATAGGGGTCGTCGGGCTNCCGCGGCACCCCGATGCAGGCCTCGAGGGCGAGGATGTCGCGGGCCCGGGCCTCGCCCTCCAAGGCACGGTAGAGCGCGCGGCCCACTCCCCGCCCGCGGGCACCCATGTGGAGGTAGATGGTGGTCTCGGCGTTATGACGGTAGGCCTCGCGACCCACGAACGGGCGGAGCGAGGCGTAGCCCACCACGGCGGAGCCCTCCTCGGCCACCAGAAAGGGGTACCCCTGCTCAAGGATGGCCCGGATACGCTCGGAAAACTCCGCTACGGTAGGCACGTCGTACTCGAAGGAGACAGCGGTCCCCCGCACGTAGGGGGCGTAGACGCAGAGGGCCCTCACGGCGTCTTGCGGCGTGGCGAGGCGGATGCGGGGCGTGGGTGCCATGGGACCTCCGGTGACGGTGCGGGCCTACGTCAGAGCATAGCGCGGCCGGACCTCCTCCGCACACCGGCCCCCACAGAGAAGGGCGGCCCGCCGCNGAGANGAGCCGCCCTCCTGTCAGGCGCTTTGTCGGGGAGCCGTACGGCTTAGTACATGCCGCCCTGGCCGCCCTGGGCAGCGGCCGCGGAGATGGCCTCCTCGATGGTGGTGTCCTTGGGCTCATCGGTGACGGTGGCCTCGGTGATAAGGAACAGGCCGGCCACGGAAGCGGCGTTCTGCAGGGTCACGCGGGCAACCTTGACGGGGTCGAGCACGCCCATCTCGATCATGTCGCCGTACTCGCCGCTGGCGGAGTCGAGGCCGTGGCCCTTCTCCATGCCGCGGACCTTCTCCACCACGACGGCACCCTCGANGCCGGCGTTGTCGGCGATGGTCTTCACGGGAGCGGCCAGGGCCTTGGCGACGATGTCCACGCCGATCTTCTCGTCCATGTCGGAGGTCTCGACGTTGGCGAGCGACTCGGAGGCGTCGAGGAACGCCACGCCGCCGCCGGCGACGATGCCCTCCTCCACGGCCGCACGGGTGGCCTGGAGGGCGTCCTCGATACGGTGCTTGATCTCCTTGAGCTCCACCTCGGTGGCGGCGCCCACCTTCAGGACGGCCACGCCGCCGGCGAGCTTGNCCAGGCNNTCCTNGAGCTTCTCGACGTCGAAGTCGGAGTCGGTGTGCTCGATCTCGCCCTTGATCTGGGCGATGCGGTCGTCGATGGCGCCCTTGTCGCCCTCGCCGCCCACGATGGTGGTGTTGTCCTTGGTGACCTTGACGCTCTTGGCGCGGCCGAGCATCTCGGCGGTGGTGTCGGCGAGCTTGATGCCGAGCTCCTCCATGGCCACCTGACCGCCGGTCACGACGGCGATGTCCTCGAGCATGCGCTTGCGACGGTCGCCGTAGCCCGGGGCCTTGACGGCGCAGACGTTGAGGGTGCCGCGGAGCTTGTTGAGGATGAGGGTGGCCAGGGCCTCGCCGTCGACGTCCTCGGCGACGATGAGCAGGGCGGAGCCACTCTTCTGCACGGCCTCGAGCACCGGCAGGATGTCCNGGATGTTGGAGACCTTCTGGTCGGTCATGAGGATGTAGGGGTTCTTCATCTCGCAGACCATGGTCTCGTTGTCCGTGGCGAAGTACGGGGAGATGTAGCCCTTGTCGAACTGCATGCCCTCCACAGTCTCGATCTCGATGCCGAAGGTCTGGGACTCCTCGACGGTGATGACGCCGTCCTTACCCACGACCTCCATGGCGTCGGCGATCTTCTCGCCGATCTGGGGGTCGGCGGCGGAGATGGTGCCCACGGAGGCGATCTGCGCCTTGGTGGAGACGGGCGTGGCGGCCTTCTTCATCTCGTCCNCGACGGCGTCCACGGCGTGGTCGANNCCGCGGCGGATGGCCAGGGGGTTGGCGCCGGCGGCGACGTTGCGGAGACCCTCGTTGACGATGACCTGGGCCAGCAGCGTGGCGGTGGTGGTGCCGTCACCCACGGTATCGTTGATCTTGGTGGCGACCTCCTTCACCAGCTGGGCGCCCATGTTCTCCACGGGGTCCTTGAGCTCGATCTCCTTGGCAACGGAGACGCCGTCGTTGGTGATGGTGGGGGCGCCGTAGGGGCGCTGAAGGGCCACGTAGCGGCCCTTGGGGCCCATGGTGGTGGTCACGGCGTCGGCCAGGGTGTTCACGCCGGCGGCGAGCTTGGCGCGGGCGNCGGTGCCGAACTTGATGTTCTTAGCCATGGTATGCGTACCTCCTGTGAGGGTTTGGGTGCAGATGGTGCGTGATGGGAGGGGTTAGCCCTCGATGATGGCGTAGATGTCGTCTCCGCGGAGGAGCAGGTACTCCTCGCCGTCGACCTTGATCTCGTTGCCACCGAACTTGCCGTAGAAGACCTGGTCGCCCACCTTGACGTCGACCGGGATGCGGTTGCCGGAATCGTCGCGACGGCCCTCGCCCACGGCGACGACCTCGCCCTTCTGGGGCTTCTCCTGGGCGCCCGAGGAGATGTAGAGACCGGTGGAGGTCTTCTCCTCCTTGGGGGCGGGCTTCACGAGGACGCGGTCACCCAGCGGCTTGAGATTCATAGCGGTTCCTCCTTCTGCATGCGCCTTCTCGGCGCCCCCGCCTGAGTGCGGGGTGTGTTCTGACACGAAGTATCCTAGCCAGCCCATGGACCTAGGGCAAGGTCCATGAGGAAATCTTCATCACGCAGACTTAGATTATCCACCAACGCAGCCATCACGTAAGGCGGCGCCGGGTCAGGCTCTAGGTCGCTGTACCCGGTGCGTGGTGTCCGTTAACCTGCGGCGGCGCGGCCATGGGGGCCGTCACCGATCGTGCACGGAAGAGTCGCGGCCTCAGGCCTTGAGGGCCTCGGCCTGGGTCACCCACAGAGCCGCCGAGGCGTCGCTGGGCATGCGGAGGTCGCCGCGGGGCGACACGGCTACGGTGCCCACCTTGGGGCCGTCCGGCAGGCAGCTGCGCTTGAACTGCTGGGAGAAGAAGCGGTGGTAGAACGTCTGCAGCCAGCGGAGGACCGTGGCGCGGTCGAAGGCGGGCTCGCGGCCGGCCTCGAGCTCCTGGTCCACGAACGCCCGGCAGGCCAGGGCGAACACCTTGGCCGGCGGGAAGGCCTGGCGGAGCACCGCGTAGAGAAAGAAGTCGTGGAGCTCGTAGGGGCCCACGAGGTCCTCGGTGCGCTGAGCGATGGTGCCGTCCTCCCCGGCAGGCAGGACCTCCGGGGANACCGGGGTGTCNAGCACATCGTCGANCACGGCGGAGAGGACCGCGTCCCCGCAGGTGCGGGCCACGTGGGCCNCGAGGTGGCGNACGAGCGTCTTGGGCACGCCGGCGTTCACGCCGTACATGGACATGTGGTCGCCGTTGTAGGTGGCCCAGCCGANGGCGAGCTCCGAGAGGTCGCCGGTGCCGATCACCAGGCCGCCGCGCTGGTTGGCGAGGTCCATGAGGATCTGGGTGCGCTCTCGGGCCTGGGAGTTCTCGTAGGTGACGTCGCGGACGGCCTCGTCGTGGCCGATGTCGGAGAAATGCTGCCGCACCGCGCTGGCGATGGGCACCTCGAGCAGGGTGCAGCCCAGGGCGTCGGCCATGGCGCGGGCGTTGCCGTGGGTGCGGTCGGTGGTGCCGAAGCCCGGCATGGTGACGGCCACGATGCCGGCGCGGTCGAGCCCCACGAGGTCGAAGGCCCGGGCGCACACGAGCAGGGCGAGCGTGGAGTCCANGNCGCCGTANACGCCCACCACCGCCGTGGCGGAGCGGGTGTGGGCCATACGCTGAGCGAGGCCGTGGGCCTGGATGTCGAGGATGTCCTCGCAGCGCCCCGAACGGGTCGCGGGGTCGTCGGGCACGAAGGGGTGCGGGTCCACGTGGCGGGTCACGGGCGCCGGGGCGGCCACGGCCCCGGCGAAGGCGTCGGGCAGGCGCACCTCCCGGTAGCCGGCTGCCGCGGGCGACGGGGCGGACGTCCAGGTGGAGATGCGCCGGCGTTCCTCGGCGAGGAAGGCGACGTCCACCTGGGCCAGGGCCCGGCCGTCGCCGAAGGGGCGGCCCTCCGAGAGGATGCGGCCGTTCTCGGCCACGAGGTCGTGGCCCGAGAAGACCACGTCCTGGGTGGACTCGCCCCAGCCGGAGCTCGCGTAGGCGTAGGCGCAGAGGAGCCGGGCGCTCTGGCCCGAGACGAGGGAGCGACGGTAGTCGGCCTTGCCCACGAGGGCGTTGGAAGCCGAGAGGTTGCAGACCACCGTGGCGCNGACCCGTGCGAGGCCCACNGAGGGCGGGCAGGCCACCCAGAGGTCCTCGCAGACCTCTACGCCCACCTTGAGGGCGGGCATGCCGGGGCAGCAGAACAGCTGGTGCGCGCCAAAGGGCACGGTACGGCCGCAGACCTCGGCGTCGACGCAGGCCTCGGGCCCCGCGACGAAGTGGCGGCCCTCGTAGAACTCGTTGTAGGTGGGGATGTTGAGCTTGGGCACGACGCCGAGGAGNTCGCCCGCGCAGCAGGCGGCGGCGACGTTGTGGAGCTTGCCGTNCTGGCGGAAGGGCAGGCCCACGAACACGAGGCAGGGAAGGTCGGCCGTGCGGTCCAGGAACCCGGCCAGGCCCTCCTCGGCGGCGTCGAGCAGGGCGTCCTGCAGGAAGAGGTCGCCGCAGGTGTAGGCCGTGAGGCAGCACTCCGGGAGCACCACCACGGAGGCTCCGTGGACCACGGCCGCGCGGGTCTCCTCCACGCAGGCCACGACGTTGAAGGCGACGTCGGCGACGTGGACGGCGGGGGTCGCGGCGGCGACGGTGACAAGGCCGTGGTTCATGGGGGCTCCTCTCGGCGGTTCGTGGGTCCATGGTAGCGCGACCGGGCCCCGCCCCCCGCCGGAGCCGCCGGGCGGCCGGGCCCCGGGAAGGCGCACCGATTGTGCTGGGAGTACAAAAACTGAGGATTATTCGTAGGGAGAGAAAATGTCCCTGCAGGTGAGAACGCTGTGGCGTCACTCGCGGCGCAAGGTGGTTCCTGCGCCAAGTAATTCAACTACATNCCAGTTATACAATGGGAATGGCAATTGGTTACCGTTTCCTAGAAGGAGGACCTCCGTGGCTGAAGACGCCCCCGTCACCCCTCGCCGCATCGTCGTCGACGTCGTCGAGACGGCCGCGGANCTCCCGCCCCGGGNGACNACGATCCTGGACGGGGAGCTCGCCCGCCACGAGCCGGCCGTCGTGCGCGCCCTTGTGGAGGGCTCGGGCGCCCCGGAGGCACGGGCGGTGCTCGACGGCCTCATAGGCGCCTTCTCGCGCCCGGATTTCCCGGTGGTCGACGGCTTCTCGGCCGAGGACGCCCTGCTCGCCGCCATGGAGCGCACCGACCGCGAGGGCGGCGACGGCCCGGNGCCCGTGCTCATGGCCCCCATGGACGAGGTCCTGTGGGAGTGGGTGGACAGCCGGGTCGGAACCGAGCAGGCGGCCGAGTAGGCAGCCGGGCCGCCACCCCTTTGGCCGGGCCCTCCGACCGTCGCAGGCCGGGCCCGGCGCCCCGGACGGAAGGCGGGGCCGCGCGGCGGGTCATCCCCATCGCGCGGCCCCTCCCGGAGCCCGTGCTGTGCGCCGGCCCTACTCGGGGCGGAACCCGACGCCGCTCCCCTCGCGGGGGGCGCGCTTCCACTGGGGCGCGTTATGGTCGATCCACACGCCCACGGCGCGCACGGACCACAGCTGCGCGAACGTGCCCGCGAAGGCGGCGGCCAGGACCACGATCACGACGGCGGGCCCGAGGATGCCGAGCATGGTGGCCACCGTCGACAGCGGGTCGAGACCGTAGCCGTAGTACGAGCCGGAGTACAGGTAGTACCTGCTGGCGTACATGGAGCCCGCGGCGCCCGTCAGCACGAGCATGGCGACCACCACGATGACGGCGCCGGCGGCGAGGCCGGGCACGAAGACGGCGACGATGGCGCCCCAGGGGTCGCGCTTGAAGGCCTCGAGGATGTCCGAGAGGTCGAACGCGGCGCCGAAGCTGCCCCTGGCGGCCATGCGGACGCCTGCCACCGTGGTGTAGACGGAGACCAGCACCGCCCAGCAGAACAGGAAGATGGGGCCGAGGACCGGCACGGCGCCCACGTAGAACAGGCTGGCGGTGGCGACGGCGCCGATGACGCCCAGGACCGCGTAGAGGAAGCCCAGCCAGACGGTGGAGCGGCTGAAGCTGCGGCGCGGCAGGCCCTCGGAGCCGTCACCGGCAGACGCACCCCACTGGAGCATGTAGCCGGAGACGTACCAGCCGAGCACCGGCACGAGGTTCATGAGGATGAGGGCGGCCACGCGGCCGAACCAGCCCTGGGAGCCGGTGAGGTCGTGCCACGCCTGGCCGAGAATCCCGCGCTGGGCGGCCATCGGG
>NZ_CAJMXC010000030.1:0-18776 GCF_905219715.1 Olsenella sp. CU969 | reverse complement strand
GGCCCGCTCCCCATCGAGGGTGTTGACGTCCACCACACCGGACAACGCGGCAGCGGCCGCCCCCGTCCTCGGCAGTTTCCGGTCAACTCTGTTTTCTGACAATCTCCAGCCCAACCTTCACCAGCTTGGTGCGCCCCATGAGGGACACCTCGATCCAAGCCGCCCGCTTGTGNCGGTCCACCTTGCGGATCGCGCTCTCCAAACCCTTCAGCGGCCCCGCACTCACACGCACGCGGTCCCCCTCGATGACGCCCTGGCTCAGCTCCACCACGTGGGTCTCCGGGTTTGCCAGCGCCCCCAGCCAGGCCTCCTCGTCCGGCGTCAGCGCCAAGAACCGTTCGCCCGAGACGCCCAGGAGCCTCGAGAAGCCGGGAAGCCCGCGGAGCCCGGCCGCGAGGGCGTCCGGGTCGTCCGTCCGCACGAACACATAGCCGGGCAGCAGCCGTTTCACGGCCCTCACCCACCGGCCGTCGCGCTTCTCGGCCACCTCGCGCTCGGGGATGTAGCACTCCCCCACCCCGCTCACGCCGCGCTCCGCGGCCTCCTTGAGCTTTCGCTCCCGGCCTGCCATGGTCTGCAGCACGTAGGTGCGGGTGTGGTCCCTGGGCACGAGGTCCTCCTCAAGACGGCACGGCTTCGCCGCCGCCGCGCCCTCCCGGGCACGGCGCACGGACCGTTGTGTGTGACCCCTTCCGGCTGCCGGCGCGCACCGAGGCGACGACCGGTGCCGCAGGGGCTATGGGTGCAGTTGCCTGCGATGGANGCTCTCGGGCTGCCCACACACCCCAAGAGCCCCCGTCGCAGGCCACCGGGCCGCACGCTCCCGGTGATCCCGCTGGGGCCTCAGGCCACGCTCGGCACCCGCATGTGCCGTGGTCTGAGGCGGTAGTTGCCGCTGGCACGGATGCGCCCGAGCATCTCGTAGTGCTCCGGCCGGTGGGCGTCGCTGGCCACAAAGGAGTAGGCCATCTGGTTGAAGAGCCTGGTGGCGGGCTTCTTCTCGCGGCCCAGGCGCCCGCCGTCGATGAAGTCCGCGGAGGCCTGGAGGCGACAGCCCAGGTCGATGAGGCGCTGGGCCAGGGAGAGGTCCTCCTGGATGGCCCGGTAGCGCTCCGGGTGCGCCACGATCACGCGGTAGCCCATGGACTGCAGCGCGAGGATGGTGCGCTCGTAGTCCTGGAAGTCGTCCGCCGTGCAGCGGCTGGAGAGCTCCAGCAGGAAGTCGTTGGAGCCGGAGACGCCCAGCTTGGGCGCCCACTCCTCGAGCCCCAGGTCCATGAGCTTGGAGTGGTTGACCTCAAAGCCCATGGTGAACGGGAAGTCCGGGGCGGCCGCCGTGAGCTCGCGGAAGGCCTCGTTCATGGCGGCGTAGTCAAAGAACGGCTCGCGGCAGTGGGGCGTACACACGATGGAGGTGACGCCGGCCGCCTTGGCGGCCTCCAGCATCTCCAGGGACGCCTTGATGTCCGGGGCGCCGTCGTCCACGCCCGGCAGAATATGGCTGTGGATGTCTCTCATGGCCTACCTCACTCCTCGCCCGCACGGATGCGGGGGTCGTGGGTGAGGCCGAGCATCTCGGCCGTGGTCTCGGGGGCGATGCGCCGGGGGCCGGCCGCAGAGGGCCTGGGGGCGGTCACGGTGCCGGCCGCCACCGGCCTCATGGACGGCGCGGCGGCGGGAGCGGCGGTCTGCTTGCGGGCCACCTCCACGTCCTCGCGCCTCATGCGCTTGCCGTCCTTGGCGTAGTAGCTGTAGTAGTACTCGTTCTCCTCGGCCTCGCAGTAGTTGAGCACCGTGCCGATGACGTTGGCCTCGGCGGTCTTGAGCTGCTCCACCGCGGCCTGCACGGTCTCGCGCTTGGTGAAGTTCTCGCGCACCACCAGGAGCGTGGCGTCGGTGAGGTGCCCCACCACGGCGCCGTCCACAAAGGCGGAGATGGGCGGGGTGTCAAAGATCACGTAGTCGTAGGCACGGGAGAGGTCGTCCATGAGGGCGTGGAAGCGCCTGGACTGCAGGATGTCCACGGGGTTGGGCAGGCGCGGCTCGGCGTCCAGGAAGTAGAGGCCGGCGACGCCCGTCTCCACCACGGCGTCATCCAGGGTCACCTGGTGGGAGAGCACGGAGTAGAGGCCGTGCTTGGCGTAGACCTTGAGCTGGTTGGCCACCGAGCGGCGGCGCATGTCGCACTCCACCACGACCACGCGCTTGCCGGCCGACGCGAAGGCCTCGGCCAGGCCGCAGGAGATGNTGGTCTTGCCCTCGTTGGGGATGGACGAGGTGACCGTGAGGGTGCGCACGGGGTCGTCCACGGAGGAGAACTGGATGTTGGTGGCCAGACGCTTGAGGGCGTTCTGCATCTGGACGCGGTCGATTCCGGTGGAGCGAGCCATCAGCGGGCCTCCTTCATGGCGGGGATGCGGCCCATGACGGGCAGGCCTACGAGCTCCTCGAGCTCCTCCTGGCTGCGCACCCGGGTGTTGACCATGTCCTCCACCACGACAAACGCCACGGCGAGGAAGAAGCCGGCGAGGAACGCGACGGCCACATAGAGCGGGCGCTTGGGGCCGGACGGGCTCTCGGGGGTCTGGGCCTGGTCCACCACGTTCACGGAGTTCACGTTCATGACCTCCTGGGCGATGGCCGAGACCTGCTGGGCCAGCCCGTTGGCGACCTCCGCCGTCTGGGCGGGGTCCGTGCCGGTGACCGAGAGGGAGATGACGCGGCTGGTGGTGCTGCTGGTGACGTCGATCTTGTAGTCGGAGAGGTCCTTGAGGCCCAGTGCGCCGGCCGTCTGGGTCTCCACGCGGGAGCTCTTGAGCAGTGTGGAGACGTCGTTGGTGAGCTGTTGGGAGGCCGTCAGATCGCTGTTGAGAGTGTTGGAGGTTCCGTCGCCGGTCTTGGCGAGCACATACATGGAGGTGGTGGCCGTGTAGGTGTTGGGCAGGAAACCGTAGCTCACCACCGCGCACACGAGCGCGCACGCCACCGGCAGCGCCACGACCAGCCTCAGGTGCTTCTTGAGGAGTGCGAACAGTTCCAGGAGGGTCATGGGCCCCTCGTCCTTTCCTTGGGTACAGATGTCTTTGCGTGAATCTATGTAACTATTCTCGCTGGGGGCAATGATAGCACCCCCCCCCCATCGCGTTTATGACCGATGAAGTGACAGGAGACTGGGCCCATCTCATATTCCTGTCTGAAGCCCGTGGTATATAACATATGGCTTTCTACCAGCAGTTTTTTGTCAGAAAGCACGATTGGGAGAAAACAAGGCATCTTGGTTGTTCTGTGGCGCCAGCGCAAATCCTTCATATTCTTCTATGACGCTCATCGTTGCAATAATTGCCCTCTGGTTTTAGAGGGTAATTTTGTGGGAAGTTTTCGTATCATTAAAGGGCAGTTTTATCGGAATGGGCCGCTGCGGCGGGCACGACGGGCAGACCGCTGCGGCGGCCGCGGCGGCCGGCCAAGGTGGCTGCGGCACAGAAAAAGGCCCCCGTCCTTGGTGGGGACGGGGGCCTTCGATGCGCCTGTCAGGCAGTTATGAGGGGCTCGGGGCTACTTGGCGGCCTCGGCCAGGGCGTCCTTGACCTCCTCGGCGGTCTTGAGCCTCATGACCTTCTCGGCCAGGGCGTCGGCCTCGGCCTTGGTCCACTCGGAGATGGTCTTGCGGGTCTTGAGCACGGAGGGGGCGCTCACGGAGTACTCGCCCAGACCAAAGCTGATGAGCATGGGGATCAGCAGCGGGTCGGCCGCGGCCTCGCCGCACATGCCCACCATGATGCCGGCCTCGTTGCCGCACTCCACGATGCGCTTGATGGAGCGGAGCACCGCGGGGTTGTAGACGCTGTAGAGGTAGGCGATGGCGTCGTTGCCGCGGTCGGCGCACATGGTGTAGCCGATGAGGTCGTTGGTGCCGATGGAGAAGAAGTCGCACTCGGCGGCGAGGTCGTNNNCGATGAGGGAGGCCGCGGGGGTCTCGATCATGGTGCCGACCTCGATGTCGGGGTTGTACTTCACGCCCTCGGCATCGAGCTCCTTCTTGCACTCCTCCACGAGCTCCTTGACCGAGCGAATCTCCTCGAGGCAGGTCACCAGGGGCACCATGATCTTGATGTCACCGAAGGCGCTGGCGCGCAGGAGGGCCCGGAGCTGCACCTTGTACTGCTCGGGGTTGGACAGGCAGTAGCGGACGGCGCGGTACCCCATGAAGGGGTTCTCCTCCTTCTTGAGGTCCAGGTACGGGATCTCCTTGTCGCCGCCCACGTCGAGGGTGCGGATGATGACCGGCTGGTCCTTCATCTTCAGGGCCACCTTCTGGTAGGCCTTGAACTGGTCCTCCTCGCTGGGGAGCTCCTTGGCGTCCATGAACAGGAACNCGGAGCGGAACAGGCCCACGCCTTCGGCGTCGTGCTCGATGGCGCCGGTGGCGTCGTCGGGGTTGCCGATGTTGGCCACGAGCAGCACGCGGTCGCCGTCGGCGGTCTCGGTGGGCTTGCCACGGTAGGCGTTGAGGGCGGCCTTGGCCTCGGCGGCCTTGGCAGCCTCGGCGCGGAAGCCCCCGAGGGCCTCCTCGTCCGGGTTCACGAAGACCTCGCCCTTGGTGCCGTCCACCACCACGGTGTCGCCGTTGCGGCAGATGGTGCAGGCGTTGGGCACGGAGAGGACCGCGGGAATCTCCAAGGCGCGGGCGATGATGGCGGAGTGGGAGGTGCGGCCGCCGGTCTCGGTGACGATGCCGGCCACGTTCTCCTTGTCGATGTCCGCCGTCATGGACGGGGTGAGGTCGTGCACCACGACGATGGAGCCGGCAGGCAGCACGGAGAGGTCCACGACCTCCTTGCCCAGCAGGTTGGCCAGAAGGCCCACGCGGATGTCCTGCACGTCGGCGGCGCGCTCGCGCATCATGGGGTCGTCCATGCCGGCGAACATGCCGTAGAACATGTCGCAGACCTCGTCCACGGCCTGCTCGGCGCTCATGCCGGTGTTGATGCGGTTGTTGATCTCGTCGATCATGAACGGGTCGCGGGCCATGTTGATGTGGCCGATCATGATCTGCGNCTCCTCCTCACCCACCGTGACCGCCATACGGTCGGCCTGGGCCTGGGTGCGGTCGCAGAAGGCCTCGAGGGCGCCGTTGTAGCGCTCGCGCTCGGCGGCGGGGTCGTTATGGGCCGTGGGGGTGTAGCTGAGGTCCGGCTCAACGGCCACCTGGGCCTGGCCGATACCGATGNCGNCGGNGCCGTTGACTCCCTGGANCATTGGTTCCTCCTTCTCGCCGCCCCGGGGCGGCTCTCTCTCGGATGAAAAAGGGGGCGCGGCGCTTGGGTCCAAGCGGTCGCGCCCCCCGAGGTGAAACAGGGCTATGGGCTCTTGGAAGCCCGAGGGGCCTTAAGAGCTACTCGCCGAGGCCGCTCTCCACGAGCTCCACGGCGGCCTTGAGGGCGTCGGCCTCGTCGGAGCCCTCGCACACGATCTCGATCTCGGTGCCGGCACCGAGCCCGCCGGCCATGATGGCCATGGGCGACTTGCCGTTGATCTCCTTGCCGTTGCCCTTGATGGTGACGTTGGAGCTGAANTTGCCCATGGTGGAGGCGAAGAGGCCGGCGGGGCGCATGTGGAGGCCGGTGGGGTTGATGATGGTGACGGTCTGAGAAACCATGTTCCTTCTCCTTTTAATAAAGGCTTGCTTACCTGCCCCTTTGAGGGCTCCAGGAAGGGGCACCCCTCCCCGTTTTACCGAGTTGATTGTACCAGCGAGCTTAAAACTGTCTGCGTTGAACGGGGCTATGCCTCGCTATNGTCGTCAGTTTCCACGACCTCGACAACTTCCTCACCCGCATGGGCCTTCTCGTCGGCCAGCAGGTGATTGAGCGAGGAGTAGAAGCGCTCGATGGTGCTGCGGTTGGCCAGGCCGTTGGAGGCCGCAGTGGCGGAGCCGCAGGCGCTGGCGTAGTTGAGGGCGTCGCCGTAGGACCAGCCGCGGTCAAGGGCGGCCAGGAAGCCGGCCACCATGGAGTCGCCGGCGCCGGTGGCGTTCACGAGGCGGCACGGCGGGCAGCGGGTGACGTGCTCCTCGCCGTTGGCGTCCACGAGCGCGGCGCCATAGCCGCCGCAGGAGACGAGGACGTTCTGGGCGCCCTTCTCGTGGAGCTGGCGGGCGTAGGGCAGGACCTCCTCGGGGGTCTCGGGGTTGGCGCCGAAGATGCGGCCGACCTCGTGGTTGTTGGGCTTGATGAAGAAGGGCTCGGCGGCCAGGGCGTTCATGAGGAGGTCGCCAGGGGCGTCCACCACGAAGCGGATGCCACGGCCGGAGAACTTGCTCATCATCATGTCGTACATGTCGTCGGGCAGGCAGCTGGGGATGGAGCCCGTGAGGACGAGGGTGCTGCCGGAGCTCACGCGGTCGATGCGGGTGAACAGCTCGTCGACCTNGGAGATGGGGATGTNGGGCCCCATGCCGTTGATGATGGTCATGATGATGCCGTTGAGCTTGACGTTGATGCGCGTGTTGCCCTTGTCGAGACGGATGAAGTTGGTGTTGATGCCCTGCTGCTGCAGGGTGTTGAGCACGAAGTCGCCGGTGAAGCCGCCGATGAAGCCCATGGCCACGTTGTCGACGCCGAGCTCGGTGAGGATGGTGGAGACGTTGATGCCGTTGCCGCCGGCGTACATCTCCTCGGCGGTGGAGCGGTTTGTGTAGCCCATGTCGAGCGTGGTGGGGTGCATCACGTAGTCGACGGACGGGTTGAAGGTGACGGTGTAGATCAACGGGGCTCCCCTCGCGTGGGTTTACTGGACGTAGCTTGAAGGACAGTGTACCGCCTCGGGCGTTCTCCTCGCGGAAGACGCGAGGCAGGCGAGCGCGGAGGCTAGGCCTCCAGGCCGGCGTCGATGGCGGCGGCCACCTCTGCCGGGTCCTCCTGGGACAGGACCTCCCGGGCGAAGCCGTCGTTCATGAGCATGACGGCGAGCTTGGCGAGGAGGCGCAGGTACGGGGTGCCGGCGTCGGTGTCGGGCACCATGATGGCCACGGCGCAGGTGACGGGCGCGCGGTCCATGGTCTCCCAGCCCTCGAGGGGACGGTCGCTGCGCACCACCAGGACGCAGGGCCGCGTGACGGCGGCCGACTTGGCGTGGGGGATGGCGAAGCCGGACACCATGCCGCAGGACCCCTCGGCCTCGCGGTCGAGGAAGGCCTGGTAAAGGACCTGGGCGTCGGTGGCCGCACCCTGCTCCACGGCCTTCTCGGCGATGAGGGACAGGGCCTCGTCGCGCGTGGAGGCGTCGCAATGGAGGAAGACGTTGTCGGCGGTGAGGAACTGGCCCATGACGGTGTCCTTTCTCGAGTGTTCGAGGCCATGCTAATGCGCGGGGCGCCGCTTTTCCCGCAGGGCCGACCCCNGTGGNCGCAAACACGCAAATACAGCAGATATCCCGTGATAAATGCCCAGTAATGAATAGACAACCTTTGAGAGAGGAGGCCAGACGGATACTGGGCCCCTGCCGGGGGGCCGCGGGCTGCTGGCCCCCGACCTCCGCCCCGCCGCGGGCCGGAATCCGTTTGGTGGTTCTTGGTTCCACTGATGATAAAAACCACCAAACGGCCCGTCGTTTGGTGGTTTTTAGCCACTCCCCCACCGGAAAAGTGCCAAATGGGACAGAAGTACCCGACCATTGGGACAAAAGTGTCCGGGTGTTGGGACAGGGGGGCGGCATGAAAAAAGGCCACCGCTTGGATGCGGTGGCCTGCGAGTTCATGGTGGACCGTCAGGGGTGCGAACCCTGGACCTTGGGATTAAGAGTCCCCTGCTCTACCAGCTGAGCTAACGGTCCGTGCTATGTGCGCACCGGTGGAAATGGGGTGGGCGAAGGGNCTCGAACCCTCGACCTACGGAGCCACAGTCCGTCGCTCTGCCAACTGAGCTACGCCCACCGTCTCCCACCTCGCGGTGCGTTGGTTATTATGCAACGCAGCAAAATCCGATGCAAGGGAAAATGCGACAAATTCCCGAGCAAATTCGACAAACCCCCGGAGACGGTCCACTTACGGCCGTCTACCGGGGGTTTCATGATTGACCAACAATTGTGGAGGGGTTTTCGGCAACGGGCCGGACGCCGCCGACCCCCTCCCCCGAGGCCCCTACTTGGCCTCGGCCCAGTTGTCTCCCCAGCTGGCGTCGGCTACGAGCGGGACGCTGAGGTCGGCCACGCCCTCCATGATCCGGGAGACTAGCTCGCGCACCTCCTCGAGCTCGCCGTCGGGCACCTGGAGGTCCAGCTCGTCGTGGATCTGCATGATGAGGCGGCTCTCCAGCCCCCGCTCGTTGAGGGCCCGCTGCACGCGCTCCATGGCGATCTTGATGATGTCGGCGGCGCTGCCCTGCATGGGGTGGTTCATGGCCGTCCGCTCGGCCGCGGCGCGCACCATGGCGTTGCGGGCCGAGATGTCGGGCACGAGGCGGCGCCTGCCCCACATGGTGGTGGCAAAGCCCAGCTCGCGGGCGCGGGCCACGGTCTCGTCGAGGAAGCGGCGCACGCCGGGGTAGGCGGCGTAATAGGAGTCGATCATCCCCTGGGCCTCCCGCTGCGGGATGTGCAGCGTCTGGGAGAGCCCGTAGGCCTGCTGGCCGTACACGATGCCAAAGTTCACGGCCTTGGCGNGGCTGCGCANGAGCGGCGTGACCTCCTCCACCGGCACGCCGAACACGCGGGCGGCGGTCTCCGCGTGGAAGTCCTCCCCCTCCACGAAGGCGCGCACCAGGTGCTCGTCGCCGGAGAGGTGCGCGAGCAGGCGCAGCTCGATCTGGGAGTAGTCCAAAGCCAGGAACTTCCAGCCCTCGGGCACCGTGAAGGCAGAGCGCACACGGCGGCCCTCCTCGGTCTTCACCGGGATGTTCTGGAGGTTGGGGTCCGAGCTGGAGATGCGGCCCGTGGCGGTCACGGTCTGGTTGAACGTGGTGTGGATGCGCCCGTCGACGCGGANCTCGTTGGGCAGGGCCGCGAGGTAGGTCTTGGCGATCTTGGACTTCTCGCGCCAGGTGAGCACGTTGGCCACGATATCGTGGCTGCGGGAGAGCTCGTCGAGCACCTGGGCGTTGGTGGAGTAGTAGCCGCGCTTGGTCCTCTTGAGGCCGACGGTGGGCAGCCCCATGACGTCGAAGAGCACGTGGGAGAGCTGGGAGGGCGAGCCGATGTTGAACTCCTCCCCCGCGTCCTCGTAGATGCGGGCGGCCAGGGCGTCTATCTGCGCGGCGNGNTCGGCGTCCTGCTCGGCNAAGACCGATNCGTCGGCATGCATGCCCACGCGCTCCATCTNGGCGAGCACGGGCAGGAGCGGCATCTCGATCTCGCCGAAGCAGGGCCACGCGCCCCCCTTCTGCAGGCGCTCCACGAGGGGCTCCACGCAGCGGCCGGCCACGAGGGCCTCCACGGCCGCGGCGGGCACGTCGTCGCCGTCCGGCAGCCCGACACCCAGCACGCCGGCGGCGAGGTCGGAGACGGTGTAGCCGCTCTTGGTGGAGTCCAGCAGGTAGGCGGCCACGGCCACGTCGAAGATGGCGTCGGGGCGCACGGAGCGCACGTCGAGGGCGGCGGGCTCCGAGGAGTCCATGGGGCTCACGCGGTGGATGAGCGCCTTGACGTCCAGGCCGGCCACCCGGCCCCGGGAGAACGCGGNCACAAGGCGCTCGGCCATGTCGCCACCGCCAAAGCGCAGGAGCCTGTCGCCCACGGCGCACCAGAGCACGGCCGCGGTGCCGAAGAGCGTGGACTGACCCTGCTCCTCCTCCACGGCGAGACTCAGCCAGGAGCCGTCCTCGAGGGCAGCCTCCCAGGCAGCATCGGCCCCGGCGCCCTCCAGAGGCTCGGGCACCGCGAGCGACGCGGCCTCGGCGCCCTCCAGCCCCGCTGCGGCCTCGGCGCCCGCCATGGCCAGCACCCGCTGGGCGATGGCGGTGAAGCCCAGACGAGAGAAGGCCTCCCGGGCCGTGGCGACGTCGAAGTCCGGGAAGCGCGTCTCGGCGAGGTCCACGTCCACCGGCGCGTCGCAGCGGATGGTGGCCACCCGGCGGCNCACGAGGGCGTCCTCCCTGTGAGCGCGCAGGTTCTCCCCCATCTTGCCCTTGACCTCGTCGGCGTGGGCCAGCACCTCGTCGAGGCTGCCGTAGCGTTCGATGAGCTGTTGGGCCTTCTTGGGGCCGATGCCAGGCACGCCGGGGATGTTGTCGGAGCTATCGCCCTTGAGGCCGTAGAAGTCCGGCACGAGGTCGGGCGTGANGCCGCCGTAGAGGTCGGCCACCGCCTCGGGCGTCATGACGGCCACGTCGCTCATGCCCTTGCGGGTGGAGACCACGCGCACGTGGTCGCCGGAGAGCTGGTACATGTCGCGGTCGCCGGTGACCAGCAGCATGTCGTAGCCCTGCTCGGCGCCCTTGCGGGCCAGGGTGCCCAGGAGGTCGTCGCCCTCCCAGCCCTCGAGCTCCACCACCGGCACCGACATGGCGGCGAGCAGGTCCTTCACCAGCGGGAACTGCGCCGCGAGGTCGGGGTCCATGGGCGGGCGCTGGGCCTTGTAGGAGGGCAGCAGCTCCATGCGGGCCTTGGGGCGGCCCTTGTCGAAGCACACGGCGATGCCCCAGGGCTTGAAACGCTCCTCGAGCTTTATGAACATGGACATGAAGCCGAACACCGCGTTGGTGGGCGTGCCGTCGGGTGCCGTCATGTTGGCCGAGATCGCGTGGAACGCCCTGTGGATCAGGGAGTTGCCGTCGACGACGGCCACGGTCTTGCGCTGGTCTGCCATTGAACCTCCCGGATGAGCCGGTTTTTTCTGCCCATCCTACCAGCCGCGCGCCGGCACGGCCCCACCGCGGCGCCCCGGCCCGCCCACGCCGGCGCCACAACGGCGGCGCAACGTCCGCGTCTCCGTGCGGTCCACCGATGGCGACAAGGTCGAACGCCAACGGAAAAGCGCGGGAAACACGAGGCTCGTATGGTCTTACACGTCCGGCACACGGTTCTCCACCGAGAGAGAAAGCGAGAGGCCCATGGCATCCAAGGTCACCGAGGAGTACGGCATCCTGGTCTTCAACGACGCCGTCATGCAAGAGCGGCTGCCGCGCCCCACCTACAAGGAGCTCGCGAAGGTCATCAAGGAGGGGCGCCGCCTCGACCTCGACATCGCCAACGAGGTCGCCCACGCCATGAAGGAGTGGGCGCTCGAGAAGGGGGCCACCCACTACGCGCACTGGTTCCAGCCCCTCAACGGCATCACGAGCGAGAAACACGACTCGTTCCTCGCCCCCCGCGGCGACGGCACCGCGCTCATGGCCTTCTCCGGCAAGGAGCTGGTGCAGGGCGAGCCCGACGCCTCGAGCATCCCCAACGGCGGCCTGCGCGCCACCTTCGAGGCCCGCGGCTACANCGCCTGGGACCCCACGAGNCCGGCCTTCATCAAGGACGAGGTGCTGTGCATCCCCACGGCCTTCATCTCCTACACCGGNGAGGCCCTNGACAAGAAGNCCCCGTTCCTGCGCTCCACNGTGGTCCTCAACGAGCAGGCCAAGCGCGTGCTCGCCCTCTTTGGCAAGCACCCCCGGGAGGTCTCCTGTACCGTGGGCCCCGAGCAGGAGTACTTCCTCATCAAGGAGGAGGACTTCGCCCAGCGCCCCGACCTCGTCATGTGCGGCCGCACGCTCTTCGGCTGCCCGCCGGTCAAGGGCCAGGAGCTCGAGGAGCACTACTTCGGCGCCATCCGCCCCACGGTCAACGAGTTCATGAAGGAGCTCGACGACGAGCTCTGGAGGCTCGGCGTGCCCGCCACCACCAAGCACAACGAGGTGGCCCCCTGCCAGCACGAGCTCGCCCCCATCTTCGAGCGCGCCTCCATGGCCATCGACCACAACCTGCTCACCATGGAGATGATGAAGCTCGTGGCCAGCCGCCACGGCCTCGCCTGCCTGCAGCACGAGAAGCCGTTCGACTACGTCAACGGCAGCGGCAAGCACGACAACTGGTCCATCGCCGCCGACGGCAAGAACCTGCTCGACCCGTCCGACACCCCCGAGGAGAACCTGCNGTTCCTCGTGTTCCTCACCTGCGTGATCGCCGCCGTTGACCGACACCAGGACCTCATGCGCTGCTCGGTGGCCTCCGCCGGCATCGACCACCGTCTGGGCGCCAACGAGGCCCCGCCGGCCATCATCTCCATCTTCCTGGGCGACGACCTCGCCGGCGTCGTGGACGCCCTGATCAACGGCGGCTCCTACACGAGCCACGGCCACGAGGTCTTCGACGTGGGCGTGCCGCAGCTCGCCGACGTCGTGCTCGACACCACGGACCGCAACCGCACGTCGCCCTTCGCCTTCACCGGCAACAAGTTCGAGTTCCGCATGNGCGGCTCNCAGCAGAACCTCTCTGACGCCAACATGGTGCTCAACACCGCCGTGGCCGAGATGCTCGACGAGTTCGCCACCGCNATGGANGGCCTCGAAGACGGCGAGTTCGCCGCCCACGCCCTCGAATGGGTGCGCGACACCCTGACGCGGCACCAGCGCATCATCTTCAACGGCAACGGTTACTCCGCCGAGTGGCCCGAGGAGGCCGCGCGCCGCGGGCTGCTCAACCTGCGCACCACCGCCGACGCCCTTCCGGCCCTGCTCGACCCCGAGAACATCGAGTTCTTCGCCCGCTACGGTGTGCTCGACGCCGCCGAGGCCGGCGCCCGTTACGTGGCCAAGGCCNAGCAGTACGCCAANCTGCTCNNCATCGAGNCCAACACCATGGTCTACATGGTGCGCCACTTCTACCTGCCGGCCCTCTACTCCTACTCGGGCGACCTGGCCCAGACCGTGGCCACCAAGGACGCCATCGGCATCAAGAGCCCCGCGGAGCGCGGCCTGCTCGCCGAGCTCACGGAGGGCATCACCACGGTCACGGGCCTGGCCGACGGGCTGGAGGCCAAGAACGCCGAGGCCGCGGCCGTGGACGACCCCGGCCTGCAGGACGACGCCTACCGCGACGTCGNGATCCCGGCNATGGAGTCGCTGCGCGGGGCGGTGGACGCCATGGAGCAGGTGGTGGGCCACGACTACTGGCCGTTCCCCAGCTACAACACCATGCTCTTCTACGTGTAGGCGAAGAGCCGGCACGGCAGGCCCCTCCCGGGTGCGGCGCGCGTCCCCGGGAGGGGCCCTTTCCCGGGGTCTATCCCCTTTTTATCTATATTAAGGCGACGTGACAGATGGGCCTCCCCCACGACCCCCGCCACCGGGGATGCTGTACAACAGCTGAACGTACACGCTCCCCTGGGCGCCAGGGGACCACCAAAAGGGGGACACATGAAACCGCTGCAGAAGATCGGCGCCGCAACCATGGCCGGCGCCCTGGCGCTCGTCCTGGGCGCCTGCGGAGCCCAACCGGCCTCCTCTCCCGAGGCCGAGGCGGCCTCGGGCACCTACAGGATCGGCGTCATCCAGCTCACCGAGCACGCGGCCCTCGACGCCGCCAACGAGGGCTTCATCGCCGCCCTCGACGACTCCGGCATCGACTACACCGTGGACCAGCAGAACGCCCAGGGCGACCAGAGCGCCTGCCAGACCATCGCGTCCAAGNTCGTNAACGACGGCGACGNCCTGATCCTGGCCNTCGGCACCCCGGCCGCCCAGGCCGTGGCCGGCTCCACGACCGAGATCCCCGTCGTGGGCACCGCCGTGACCGACTTCGCCGCGGCCGGCCTCGTCGAGGCCAACGACGCCCCCGGCGGCAACGTCACCGGCACGAGCGACCTCAACCCCGTGTCCGACCAGATCGCCCTGCTCCAGAAGCTCGTGCCCGAAGCCAAGAAGGTGGGCATCCTCTACTGTTCTGCAGAGGACAACTCCGGCATCCAGGCCGACCTGGCCGAGAAGGCCTGCAAGGACGCCGGCCTTTCCACCGAGCGCTTCACCGTCTCCAGCTCCAATGAGATCCAGCAGGTGGTGGAGTCCATGGCCGGCAAGGTCGACGCCGTCTACGCCCCCACCGACCACGTCANCGCCGCCGGCATCGCCACCGTGTCCATGGTGGCCAACGAGAACAACCTGCCTGTGATCTGCGGCGAGGAGAACATGGTCAACGGCGGTGGCCTGGCAACCTACAGCCTCAACTACCGCGACCTGGGCTACNGCGCCGGCGNGANGGCCGTGAAGATCCTCAAAGGCGAGGCCAAGCCCGCCGACATGCCCATCGAGTACCTCTCCGGCGACGACCTGAAGCTCGTGGTCAACGAGGAGACCGCCAAGACCCTGGGCATCGACGTCTGCGGGCTCGAGTCCTAACCCCTGTCAGTGCCTCTGCCGTCGCGAGGCCTGAAGACCGCAACCGTTTTGCCATGGGTGCCCGGACCGTTCTTGTCCAGGTGCCCATGGCCTGTGAAAGGGGCCATATGGCTGCCGCACTCTTCAGCGCCATCAACCAAGGCATCCTCTGGGGCGTCATGGTGCTGGGCGTCTACATCACGTACAAGCTCCTGAACATCGCCGACCTCTCCGTCGACGGCACGTTCGCCCTCNGCGGCTGCGTGGCCGCCACGGCCATGGTCACCGGCGGGGTAGACCCCTGGCTCGCCGTGCTCCTCGCCTTCGGCGCGGGCGCCCTGGCCGGCGGCTGCACGGGCCTCATGCACGCGCTGCTCAACATCCCCGCCATCCTCGCAGGCATCCTCACGATGATCGGCCTGTGGTCGGTCAACCTGCGGCTCATGGGCAAGTCCAACACGCCCCTGCTCAACGCCCGCACCGTCTACACCGACGTCGCCGACCTCACGGGCCTCCCCCGCGACATCGTGGTGCTCGTGNTGGCCGCGGCCATGGCCGCGGCGCTCGTGGGCCTGCTCTACTGGTTCTTCGGCACGGAGGTGGGCAGCTCCCTGCGCGCCACGGGTAACAACCCCGACATGGCCCGCGCCCTTGGCGTCGACACCCGCATGGCGGTGCTCCTGGCCCTCATGGTCTCCACCGGCCTCGTGGCCATGTCCGGCGCCCTCGTGTGCCAGAGCCAGAAGTACGCCGACGTGGGCATGGGNACCGGTGCCATCGTCATCGGCCTGGCCGCCATNGTCATCGGCGAGGCGCTCGGGCGGCTCACGCCCGGCAGGCTGCGCTCCTTCGGCAGCCGCCTCGNGGCCGCCGTGGTGGGCTCGGCCGCGTACTTCCTGATCCGCGCCGTCGTCCTGCAGATGGGCCTCGACGCCAACGACATGAAGCTCCTCACCGCCCTCATCGTGGTCTTCGCCCTGGGCGTCCCCTACCTGGCGGGCAAGGCCAGGCAACGGAGCTCCTACCAGAGGGAAGGGGTGAGCGAGTGATGGCGGGAAACGACATGCTCGTGCTCAGACACGTCTCCAAGACCTTCAACCGCGGCACCGCCACCGAGAAGCGCGCCCTGCACCCGTGCGACCTCACGGTGGAGCGCGGCGACTTCGTGACCATCATCGGCGGCAACGGAGCCGGCAAGTCCACGCTGCTCAACATCATCGCGGGCATGTTCCTGCCCGACGGCGGCACCGTGACCCTGGACGGCCGCGACGTCACACTGCTCTCCGAGCCCCAGCGCGCCAGGTACCTGGGCCGCGTGTTCCAGGACCCCATGCGCGGCACCGCGGCCGACATGCAGATCTCGGAGAANCTGGCCATGGCCNACCGCCGCGGCAAGCGGCGTACGCTGGCCTGGGGCGTGACCCGCGACGAGCGCGCCATGTTCCGCGAGCGCCTCGCCGGCCTGGGCCTGGGCCTGGAGGACCGCCTGGCGGACAAGGTGGGCCTTCTCTCCGGCGGCCAGCGTCAGGCGCTCACGCTCCTCATGGCCACGCTCCAGAAGCCAGACCTGCTCCTGCTCGACGAGCCCACGGCCGCCCTGGACCCCTCCACGGCCTCCAAGGTGCTGGGGCTCATCCGCACCATCGTGGGCGAGCAGGGCCTCACCACGTTCATGGTGACCCACAACATGGCCGACGCCCTCTCCATGGGCAACCGCCTGATCATGATGTGGGAGGGGCGCATCATCTACGACGTGCGCGGCGCCGAGAAAGACGCCCTCTCCGTCGAGGACCTGCTGCGCAAGTTCGAGGAGGTCTCGGGCTCGGCCCTGGACAACGACCGCATGCTGCTGGGCTGAGAGCACAGCACCCCGGAACCGGCGGCCGCCAAGTATATGAGAGCCGCAGGCCCCCCGACGGTCTCCGCGGCAGGGCCGCGTACTACAATTCGTGCTACGAGCAGCGCGAACCCCAGCACTCCACGCCCCCGTCGCTACCCGCGGCGGGGGCGTTTTCCATGGGGCCGCACCGACCTTTGGAGATGATCGCGATTCTAGGAATGTTCATCCTGGCGCTGTTGCCCATCGCCTTTCTCATCGTGGCCCTGACCGCCCTCAAGTGGGAGGCCTACGCCGCGGCCCTGGGCGCCCTCGCCGTCACCGCCGTCGAGGCGCTCCTCATCTGGCGGATGCCGGCGTGGAACGCCGTCACCGCTGCGGCCGAGGGTTTCGCCATGGCCCTGTGGCCCATCACCATCGTCNTCGTCGCCGCCGTGTGGGTCTACAACCTCACCGTGCACACCGGCGCCATGGAGGTCATCAAGGCCCAGCTCATGGGCGTGTCCTCCGACAAGCGCGTGCTCACCATCCTCATCGGCTGGTGTTTCGGCGGCTTTCTCGAGGGCATGGCCGGCTTCGGCAGCGCCGTGGCCATCCCGGCCTCCATGCTCGTGGCCCTGGGCATCAACCCCGTGACGGCCATCCTCTCGTGCCTGCTCGCCAACGGCGTGCCCACCATGTTCGGCTCCATCGGCATCCCCACCAACACGCTGGCCACCATCACCGGCCTCGACGTGGTGCAACTCAGCACCATGCAGGTCGTCCAGGTGGCGCCCCTCGTGGTCGCCACGCCGTTCCTCATGTGTCTCGTGGCCGGCGGCAAGGGCGCCCTCAAGGGGATGGTGCCGCTGCTGTGCGTCACGTCCCTCTCGTTCCTGGCCGCCGAGTTCGTGTGCGCCTCCACCATCGGCGCCGACCTCGCCGTCATCGTGGGCGCCGTGTGCNNCCTNGTGTGCNCCGTTGCGTTCGCCCTGTTCCAGAAGGACCGCCCCGTCCCCGAACGGTACGCCATCGACAACCTTGACCCCGACGACGCGGTCACCGTCGACCTCCGCAGCGCCGTGGTGGCCTGGTCGCCCTTCATCCTNATCTNCGTGGTGCTGCTGCTCACCTCCAGCCTGTTCCCGTTCATCTCAGAGCCGCTNGCCTCGANCAAGTCGACNGTNAACATCTNCGCCGGCGACCCCNACGCCACGCTCACGTTCAAGTGGATCAACACCCCCGGCGTGCTGATCTTGCTCTGCGGCGTTGCGGGCGGCCTCATCCAGGGGTGCGGGTGGCGCGACATGGTCTCCGTGCTCGGCGCCACCGCCAGGCAGATGAGCAAGACCGTGGTCACCATGCTCTCGGTCCTGGCCGTGGCCAAACTCATGGGCTACTCCGGCATGACGAGCGCCATCTCCGCGTTCTTCGTGGGCACCCTGGGCGCGTTCTACCCGGCCATCGCCCCGGTGCTGGGCGCCCTGGGCACGTTCGTCACCGGCTCCGGCACCAGCTCGTCCACGCTGTTCGGCGGCGTGCAGCTGGANGCCGCCACGGCCATCGGCGCCAACCCCTACTGGCTCATGGCCGCNAACTCCGTGGGCGTCTCGGCCGGCAAGATGCTCTCTCCGCAGTCCATCGCCATCGGCAGCGCCGCGTGCGACTGCAACGGCGAGGACTCCGAGATCTTCTCGCGCGTCCTACCGTACTTCATCGGCTATGTGGTCGTGATGATGCTGGTGTGCTTCTTCGGCGCGCCGCTGTTCCCGGTGCGGTAGCGCCGACCCCATAGAGCACGGCCCCGGGCGGGCCCCGCTGGNGACGGCGGGGCCCGCCCTTCTTGCGGCGGNGCACGGCGCGACNGAGGGGTCTGGCCTTCGGCTAGCGTGAGACAAAGGGGCCTGGCCCATCTGTCACTTTGTCTATTCGAGAGTTGATGGTCNAGCGGCACGGCACGGAAAAGGCGCCCGATGCCGCGAGGCACCGGGCGCCTTGGCAGCGCGCGTGGGGCGGTAGCTACATGCGGACGCCGAGGACGATCTCGGTGATGCCGTCGAACACCTGGGAGATGCCGGCCACGATCATGATGGCCTCGGCCATCATGAACGGCGCGAAGANCGTCAGGAAGCCCAGGATGATGGTGATGATGCCCAACACCAGCCAGANGCCCCAGCTGCCGCCCTCGACCTTGCGGAAGGAGAGGGCCTCGGCGACGTCCCAGATGCCGGTGACAAAGACCACGCAGCCCAGGAAGATGCAGAGGGCCACGGTGGACCAGCCGGGGAAGAAGAAGATGTAGACGGAGCAGACGATCTCGAGGACGGCGAGCACGATGTTGGCGGCACCGCGGTCGGCCGGGTCGTGGCGGAAGTAGCCCACGAGGGTGCCGACGCCCGCGAACAGGAACGCCCACGCGCAGCAGTAGACCACGAAGAGGATCGAGTCCACAGGGTTGATGAAGAAGGCCAGACCCAGCAGGGTCATGGCAATGCCGAGAAAGATGATGGACGCTTTCGTGCGCCTGAACAGCGTGTTCACGGGGGCTCCTTTGCATCGCTTCGTTTGCTGTCGAAGTTTTTTGCCCCATTCGTGCACAGGGTAAACCAAAGGACCCGAGCCCCCATATCAATGGGCCGCGGCGGGCGGGCACCCGCGACGCTGTC
>NZ_CAJMXC010000029.1:0-18793 GCF_905219715.1 Olsenella sp. CU969 | reverse complement strand
CCCCGGGGCTCCCGTGGCTCGCCGCCCTCGCCGGCAACCTTCCTGCCCCCGGCCCCCTGCTCGTGGGTGCCGTCGCCGTGACGGCCGCCGCCNCTGCGGCCGAGCTCTGCGCCCGGCGCCTCGGCCGGGGTGCGGTCGGCATGGGCGACGTCAAGCTCCTCGGCTGCTGGGCCGCGCTCCTCGGCTGGGGGCCGGCCGTGGCCGCCATGGCCGCCGGGCTCTGCCTCGGCGCGGCCGTTGCCGCCCTGCGCGGGCGGGCCACGTTCGCCGTGGGCCCGTGGGCGTGCCTCGCGGGCGTCGTCGCCGCATTCCTCTGCGCCTTCGGACCGGTGATACTATCGTTCAGGTGAAACCGGCGAGACGGGGGGAGGGGGAGCCCCATGGAACATAACGGCATGGTCGTGCACGACGACTGCGACCACGTGCTCTTCGTGGGCTTCTCCGGCGCCGGCAAGTCCACGGTGGCCCGCAACCTCGGCCACATGTTCCACCGGCGCTACGTGGACACCGACCGCCTCGTCGAGCGCCGGCNCCACGGCTCGCTGCCCGTGCTCTGGCACTCGAGGGGCGAGGCGGCGTTCCGCGACGCGGAGGCCGGGGTGCTCGAGTCGCTCAAGGCCGAGAAGTCGCTCCTTGTCTCCTGTGGGGGCGGCACCGTGGAAAGCGGGCGCAACCGGAGGCTCATGGGGGAGCTCGGCCACGTGGTCTTCCTCGACGGCACGTTCGAGGACTCNCTCGCCCAGATGCGGTCCATGCGGCGCAGGCCCGACCTCGTCGACCTCGCCCACGCCGCCAACGTGTACGAGCTCAGGCGCCCGCTCTACGAGAGCGTGTGCGACTATCGCGTGATCATTACCGGCAAGACGTTCGAGGAGGTCGCCTGTGAGTGCGGCGCCCTGCTCTGGGAGGAGGGGCTGCTGTGAGCGAGGAGACCGTGAACGACACGGCCGGGGCCGTCGAGGGGGTCTCGCCGGCCTCCCCGGACGCCGGTGCGGGGGCCGTGGCCCCGCTGCGCCAGACGGTGTCCGCCAACGGCGCCTCGTGCGACGTGCGGGTGGGCGACGGCGTGCTCGACAGGTTCGGCCGCGACCTGCGGGTCTGCTGCGNCCGCACCGGCACCGCCGCCCTCCTTGTGGAGGAGGGGGCGGACCCGGGCCTCGTGGAGTCGCTCCGCCGCCTCGTGACCGACGCCGGGTTCCTCGTGCGGCGCCTGCCGGACGTGCCGGCCGCCGACGCCGCGGATGCGTCGCGCCTGCCCGGCCTCTGGGAGGCGCTCGGCTCATCCGGCGTCACCTCCTCCGACGCCCTCGTGGCCGTCGGGGGCAGGGCCACGCTGTCGTTGGCGTCGTTCGCCGCGAGCACCTGGTGCGGCGGGACCCCGCTGGCCTGCGTGCCCCTGTCCCTCGACGCGCTCGTGCTCTGCCCTGCCCTGCCGCTGCCGCTCTCCTCGGGCGGCGAGGGGGCCATGGTCTCGGCGCGCTGCCGCATGGCCATGTGCTACGCCGAGCCCGGGACCCTGGGCATCGCCGCCCTCACGCCGGGCAACGTCGCCGGCCGCGCCGCCATGGTGGCGGCCGCCGTGTGCGAGTCCCGCGACGCCTTCAACACCCTCGTGATGCGCTCGGAGGCCATGGCCGCCGGCGACGCGGCGGCCATGGCCGGGCAGGCCCTCGAGGCCGCCCGCGGCGTGGGTCGCGTCAACGCGTCCACGTCCGTGGCCGTGCGCCGGTCGCTCTCCTACGGCGAGACCTTCGCCCGGGCCCTCGGGCGCTTCCTGCCCGGGGTGGGCTGGGGCCTCCGGCTCGGCGAGGGCCTGCGTTTCGCGGCACGGCTCGCCGTGGGTGCCGTGGAGGGCGACGTCGACCTCGTCTTCGCCCAGGACGCCCTGCTCGACCGCCTGTCGGTGCCCGAGGTGCCCTGCGCCCTCGACCCGGCGGCGCTCGGTCGCGCCTTCCGCGAGGAGGAGCTCGCCCGAACCAACCGCGCCATGGTGGCGCTGCCCCACGCCGTGGGGCGCGTGCGCATGGCCGCCGTGGACGACGCCGTGCTCGCCGAGCACCTCGACGCGTGGTGCGCGGCGAGGTCGATCCTGTGAACCGCGCCCGGGGACGGGCAGGAGAGAAAGGGGAGTGCCGCATGTCCGAGGCACAGCAAGGAAGGGTCGCGCGCCTGCGCGCCCTCATGGGGGAGCGGGGCTACGACGCCGTGGTCCTGCGCAACAACGCCGACCTTAGGTGGCTTACCGGAGCCGAGCGCACCTTNGACGACGAGGTGGCCCACACCGCGGTGGTGACGGCCGACACGCTGCTGCTCCACACCGACTCGCGCTACTACAACACCTTCATGGAGCGCCTCGGGCCCGACGGCCCCTGGGAGGTCGACATGGGGAGGACGCCCCACGCCGCCTGGGCCGCCCGCGCCCTCGCCTCCGCCCGGGCCTGCGTGGCCGCGGTGGAGGACACCGTCGCCGTGGGGTTTGTGGACGACCTCGCCCGCGGCCTCGACGCCGAGTCGTGGGCCTGTCTCATGCCCCGGCTCCACGGCGCCATCTCGCGCCTGCGCATGGTCAAGGACGACGAGGAGCTCGCCCTGCTCCGCCGCGCCCAGGAGATCACCGACGCGGCTTGGGAGCACATCCGCTCCTACGTGCGCCCCGGCATGAGCGAGCTTGAGATCCGCGCGGAGCTCGAGCGCTCCATGTTCGAGCACGGCGCCGAGGCCGTCTCGTTCGACTCCATCGTCGCCGCCGGCCCCCAGGGGGCCAACCCCCACGCCCAGCCCGGCGACTACCGCGTGCGGGAGGGCGACTTCGTCACCATGGACTTCGGCGCCCTCTACCACGATTACCACGCCGACATGACCCGCACCCTCGTGGTGGGGGAGCCCTNTGAGAAACAGCGCGAGGTCTACNACGTCGTGCGCCGGGCCCACGAGGAGGNCGCCGCGGCCGTCAGGGCCGGCGTCGTCGGCGCCGACATCCACCGCATCGCCCAGCGCGTCATCGAGGAGGCCGGCTACGGCGAGTACTTCGGCCACGGCCTTGGCCACGGGGTGGGGGTCGAGATCCACGAGGACCCCAACTTCAGCCTCCGGTGGGAGGAGCCCGTCCCCGAGGGGNCCGTCGTGACCATCGAGCCGGGCATCTACATCCCTGGCGAGTTCGGCNTACGCATCGAGGACACCGGCGTGGTGACCGCCGACGGCTACGAGCCCTTCACCCGCCTCGGCCACGAGCTGGAGTCCGCCAGGGGCTAGGTTCGGCCCGTCGGTTCCATATTCTATGGACATGGTTAAACGCCCCATGGGCAGCCCGTCGGCGCCCGTGGGGCGTCCCCTTCTGCCGGTGCCGGGGAGGGCCGCCCAGCGCTACCGCGGGGCCCATGGAGAATGGAAAAAGGTCAACGCAAACGGAAAGTTGGGTACACTGAAATACCAACGGACCGGATAATATATCGAAAGCATATCCGACGGTCTGGCGCCACGTCGGTGCAGATGAACACTGATTTATGGTCATCTTTTGACTATTTGAGCAGAACCTTAATATGTAAAAAATGACCATTATATCTTCATTTGTGCGTTAAATCAACGAAAATGCGCCGCAAAAACCTATCACGGAAAAAATCCGCCTCCTCGCCACCCCGTCGGGGTGCCTGGGCTATAGTTCANGAAGGTTTTTGTACATGTAAACGACAAGGATAATTTTAGGAGGTTATGTGATGGTAGGTATTGTCCTGGCAAGTCACGGCAAATTCGCCANCGNCATCCNGCAGTCCGGCTCCATGGTCTTCGGCGACCAGGAGAACGTGGCCGCGGTCACCCTGATGCCCAGCGAAGGCCCCGACGACTTCAGGAAGAAGCTGGAGGAGGCTNTCAGCGGCTTCGACGAGGACGCCCAGGAGGAGGTCCTCTTCCTGGTCGACCTGTGGGGCGGCACCCCCTTCAACCAGTGCAGCGCGTTCGCCGACGGCCACGACCAGTGGGCCATCGTCACCGGGCTCAACCTGCCCATGCTCATCGAGGCCTACACCGGCCGCTTCTCCCTGGGCACCGCCCACGAGATCGCGACCAAGGTGTTCGTCGAGGGCCGCCGCGGCGTCCGCGTGAAGCCGGAGTCGCTGCAGCCCAAGCCCANGGGGGGCGCTGCCGCGGCCGCTTCCTCCGCCGGCTCCGCCGCGCTGCCCGAGGGCACCGTGGTGGGCGACGGCCAGATGNAGCTCGTGCACACCCGCATCGACTCGCGCCTGCTCCACGGCCAGGTGGCCACCAACTGGGCCCGCTCGGTGGGCTGCAACCGCATCATCGTCGTCTCCGACGCCGTGGCCCACGACGACCTGCGCAAGTCGCTCATCGTCGAGGCCGCCCCTCCGGGAGTCAAGGCCAACGTCACCACCATCGCGCAGTTCGTCAAGTGCTACAACGACCCGCGCTTCGGCGACGTCAAGGCCCTGGTCCTCTTCGAGAACCCCGAGGACACCCTCGCGGTCGAGGAGGCCGGCGTGCCCATCAAGCACATCAACGTCGGCTCCCTGGCGCACTCCGCCGGCAAGACCATGATCTCGCAGGCCNNCGCGGTCAGCGAGNAGGACGNCCAGNCCTTCGTCGCGCTCCGCGACAACGGCACCACGTTCGACACCAAGAAGGTTCCTTCTGACGGCGGCGAGGACCTCTTCGCCCTCATCCAGAAGAACAACATGATGCCGTAGCCACTCGGCTCTCTAGAAGGATGCAAAAGGAGGATTCATGGACATCCTTTCCGCCGTACTCATCTTCGTGATCGCCTTCCTGGCGGGCATGGAGTCGGTGCTCGACCAGTTCGAGCTGCACCAGCCCATCATTTCCTGCACTCTGATCGGCCTGGTCACCGGCCACCCCGTCGATGGCATCATACTCGCCGGCACCCTCCAGCTCATTGCCCTTGGCTGGATGAACATCGGCGCCGCCGTCGCCCCCGACGCGGCCCTCGCCGGCGTCTCCTCGGGCATCTTCGTGTGCCTCAAGGGCATGGGCGTGCAGGAGGNCGTCGCCGTCGCCATCCCCATGGCCGTCGCCGGCACCGTGCTCACCATCTTCGTCCGTACCATCACCGTGGGCTTCGCCCACGGCGCCGACGCCGCCGCCGCTCGCGGCAACGTCGGGGGCGTCGAGGCCTACCTCTGGCTCTCCGTGGCCTGCCAGGGCCTCCGCATCGCNNTCCCGGCCATGNTCATCATGGCCATCCCCGCCGAGGCCNTTCAGGCCGCCNNGGCCGCTATCCCCGAGTGGATCACCACCGGCCTGTCCACCGCCGGCGGCTTCATCGTCGTCGTCGGTTACGCCATGGTCATGAACATGATGGCCACCGCCAAGGTCTGGCCGTTCTTCTTCCTCGGCTTTGCCCTCGCCTCCGTGTCCGAGCTCGGCCTGATCGCCATGGGCATCATCGGTGTGGCCCTCGCCTTCGTCTACCTCGACCTCTCACCCGAGTTCAACGGCGGCGGCAACGGTGGCGCGGCTGCGGCCACCGCCGGCGGCGGCTCCGACCCGCTCGACGACATCCTGAACGACTACGAGTAAGACGAGGGAGGATTGAAACCAATGGCTGAGACCAAGAACGAGATTACCCTTGACCTCAAGGACCGCCGCGCGGTCTGGATGAGGACCTGGCTNCTTCAGGCCAACTGGAACTACGAGCGCATGCAGAACGTCGGCTGGTGCTACGCGATGATTCCGGCCATGAAGAAGCTCTACAAGGACCCCGAGGAGCAGAAGGCGTTCCTGAAGCGCCACCTCGAGTTCTTCAACACCCACCCCTACGTGGCCGCCCCCGTCTGGGGCGTGGAGCTCTCCCTCGAGGAGAACCGCGCCAACGGCGCCCCTGTCGACGACGCCGCCATCCAGGGCGTCAAGATCGGCATGATGGGCCCGCTCGCCGGCGTCGGCGACCCCATCTTCTGGGGCACCCTGCGCCCGGTCATCGGCGCCTTCGCCGCGTCGCTGGCCCTCACCGGCANNATCCTCGGCCCCATCCTGTTCTTCGTGCTGTGGAACGTCATCCGCATGGCCTTCCTCTGGTACACCCAGGAGTTCGGCTACAAGGCCGGCGCCTCCATCACCAAGGACCTCTCCGGCGGCCTGCTGCAGCGCGTCACCACCGGCGCCTCCGTGCTCGGCATGTTCATCATGGGCGTGCTGATCCCNCGCTGGNCCTCNNTCGACATGTCCTCCGTGGTCTTCTCCACCGCCGACATGGGCTCCACCACCAACGCCTTCCCGGCCGTGGACGAGCTCGTCTCCGCCCTCAACGGCGTTGCCAACGGCGGCACCGTCACCCCGGACGTCATGGCCAACGGCCTCAACAGCTTCCAGGGCATCGCCTCCCAGGGCTACAGCATCGTGGAGAACGCCGCCGCCGCCTCCCAGTCCGACNCCGGCGTGTGGCGCCTCATGAGCACCACCACCCTCCAGAGCGTCCTCGACCAGCTCCTGCCCGGTCTCCTGCCGCTCTGCCTGACCTTCCTCTGCATGTGGCTCCTCAAGAAGAAGGTCAACCCCATCGCGATCATCTTCGGCCTCTTCGCAGTGGGCATCCTCGGCGCCCTCGTGGGCATCTTCTAAGAGCCTGCACAGAGATCGCTCGCATCGAGGGCGGGGTCTTCCGGGACCCCGCCCTTCCCTGTAGCGCGCCGGGCCCGACCCGGGACCATGGGTTAGGATTGCACTCGTTCCAGACATCCAGGGAGGTGGGACCGTGTTCGGCAAGAAGGACGACATCTCGGCCATCGAGGAGGACGGCGTCCGGACCAAGGAGGACCCCGGCGAGCTCAACCGCCGGGTGGACCTCGTCGTGAACGCCAACAGCTTCGCCTCGGCCGTGTTCCCCAAGACCGGCAGGCTCATCCTGGGCGACGTGGGTCTCGAGTTCAGGGCCGACTCCGGCGTCGGCTTCANCCAGATCCCCTGGCCGAGCGTGGAGGAGGTCAAGGTGGACATCGTAGCCAACAACTATGTCCGCGCCATCACCGTCTCCACCNCCGACTGCNCGCCGCTGGAGTTCGTGGTGTCGGACGGCAAGAACCTCGTCCGGTGCCTGGCCGGGCACGTGGGCCGCGAGCGGCTCGTGCAGGCCACCCACGCCACCGGGGAGGTGGGCGACGCCGTCAGGCGCCGCGTGGGCAGGCTCTTCTCCCGCGGCAGGGGGGAGGAGTAGGGGAGGTTCGTCCCTCCTTCTGCACCGCCGCGACACAGCCAGGGCCTATACTTGACCCCCGTACGTGGCGAGAACCGCCGAGAGCTCTGTGTTAGAAAGCGAGTCACCAGTGGCAACCATCAGCACCGCAGATTTCAAGAACGGCATGGGCCTCCGGATCAAGGACAAGATCTACACCATCGTCGAGTTCCAGCACGTCAAGCCCGGCAAGGGGGGCGCCTTCGTCCGCTACAAGATCCGCGACCTCAAGAGCGGCCGCGTGATCGACCAGACCTGCAACGCCGGCTCCAAGTTCGAGAACGTCCAGCTCGTCACCAAGGAGTATCAGTACCTCTACAACGACGGCNAGGACTACTACTTNATGGACAACGAGACCTACGAGCAGCTGCCGCTGTCCGCCGACTACNTCGGNGACAACGCCAAGTGGCTCCTCGAGAACGAAGTCTGCCAGCTCCTGTACGCGGACGACGAGCTCCTCGGCGTGACCCCGCCCATGTTCATCGAGTGCGAGATCACCGAGACCGACCCCGGCTTCAAGGGCGACACCGTCCAGGGCGGCACCAAGCCCGCCGTCATCGAGACCGGTGCCCAGATCCAGGTGCCCATGTACCTCAACGTGGGCGAGAGGATCAAGGTCGACACCCGCGACGGCAAGTTCGTCTCCCGCGTCTAGCACCCAAGGCCCTGCCAGGCGCGGCCCGCGGCANAAGCCCGGGCCGNGCCTTCTTTGNGGCCGGGCCAGTCCGGCGGCTCAGGGGCCGCGGATTGGGCATTTATCGGGAATCAGGCGCCCTGCGTCTATACTTGACGCGGCAGACCNCAGTTTGCGGGCGCACGAGCGCAGGAAAGGACCAGGAACATGGCCAACGAGCTCTCCATCGATGGCTTTGCCATCTCCACCAACGTCNTCGCAACCATCGTCACCATCGCCGCCGAGAAGGTCGACGGCGTGGCCTACGTCAACGGGCACAACGTCGCCACGAGCCTCATCACTATGTTCACCTCCAAGCCCACCGTGGCCGAGGACACGGTGGAGTGCGAGGTCACCGACGGCAAGCTCGACGTGACGCTGCCCATCGCCGTCTTCTTCGGCTACACCTTCCCCGAGGTGGCCCAGGGCGTGCGCGAGGCCGTCGCCAACGCCGTCACCACCCAGATCGGCGTGCCCGTGGGCGCCGTGAACATCCGCATCGACGAGCTCGTNTTCCCCAAGGAGTAAGCGTTGTCCAAGTCCCATCTCTCCGGCCGCCTCCTCGCCCGCGCCCAGGCCCTCCAGGTCCTCTTCCAGGCGGAGGCCACCGGCCGCCCCGTCGACCGCATCCTCGCCGACGAGTACGTGGTCACCGACGGGCCTATCGACGACTACGGCCGCGACCTCGCCCTGGCCGTGTACGACCGCCGCGGCGACCTCGACCTCGTCCTCGGCACCGTGGCCCGCAACTGGTCCGTCGGGCGCATGGCCTCGGTGGACCGCAACATCCTCCGCATCGCCCTCTACGAGCTCCTCTACGAGGAGGCCGTGGGCGACGCCGTGGCCATCGACGAGGCCGTGCGTCTCTCCAAGGTCTTCGGCGGAGACGACTCCTTCTCGTTCGTGAACGGCGTCCTCGGGCGCCTCCAGCGCGACATGGGTTCCGGCGTGGACCTCGTGGCCCGCGCCCGCGAGCAGCGCGCCGCCCAGGAGGCCGAGGCCCTCGCGGCCCAGGCGGCCGAGGCCGGCGCCGACCAGGAGCTCCAGGCCGAGGCCGACGACGCCGCGGCCGCCGACGACGCCGCGGCGGAGGCCGTAGACGCCGACGTGGCGGGGGCCTGACGTGGGCGCCCGCTCGGAGCGCGCCCACCGCGGCTTCGATGAGGTCACCGACCGCCTCGACCAGATCGTGAGCGACGTGCGCGCCAAGGACACCTCCCTCGAGCGCTCCCTCGACCTCTTCGACGAGGCNATCGCCCTCGGCTCCAAGGCCGTGGAGCTCGTGGACCGCACGGACTTCTCGCCCGCCGAGAAGGAGCGGATGGCCGGCCTCGCCGCCGAGGACCTCGTGAGGGCTCAGGAGGGGGCCGGCGGCCAGGTCGCCGCGGAGCTCCTCGACGGGCGCGCGTCCGAAGGTCCCGCCATGGCCGTGCCGGGGCACCCCGAGGGCGCGGACGAGGCCCAGGCGGCCATGGGGCGCGCCGTGGACGACGCCGACGACGGGGCCTGGGCCGACGGGCCGAAGGAGGGTTAGGCGTGCCCAGGCGGCGTCGGCTCGACGACGAGCTGGTGGCTCAGGGCCTCTTCTCCTCCCGTGACGAGGCCATGCGGGCGGTCCTCGCCGGAGACGTGTCCGGCGCCGGGTTCCGCTACTCCGCGCCCGGCGACCAGGTGGTGCCGGGGTGCGAGCTCCACGTGCGCGCGCAGCGCCCCCATGTGAGCCGCGGCGCCGAGAAGCTCGCCGCGGCCCTCGACGCCTTCTCGGTGGACCCCGCGGGACTCTCCTGCCTCGACGTGGGTTGCTCCACGGGCGGCTTCACCGACCTCCTCCTGGAGCGTGGCGCCGCATCGGTGGACGCCGTGGACGTGGGCTATGCGCAGTTCGCTTGGAGCCTCCGGGGCGACCCCCGGGTGAGGCTCCACGAGCGCACGAACATCTGCGACCTCCCCGGGCGCGACGACGCCCCGGACCCCGTGGACCTGGCCGTGTGCGACGTGTCGTTCACCTCGGTNACCTCGGTCGTGGGNGCCGTGCGCTCCCTCNTGAAGGAAAGGGGCACCTTCATCGTCCTCGTGAAGCCGCAGTTCNAGGCCGACCCTGCGGACGTGGGGGAGGGGGGCGTCGTCCGCGACCCCGCCGTCCGCCTCGCCGCCGTCGAGCGTGTGGCCGACGCCCTCGACGGGTGCGGCCTCGCCGTCCAGGGCTGGGTCCCGAGCCCCATCAAGGGGGCCAAGGGCAACCAGGAGCACCTCCTCGTCGCCCGCGAGGGTGCCACGCCCCGTCCGCTTGTCTGCACCCTTAGAGACGTCTGACAGGAGGCGCCGCCATGGAGGTCCTGCTCGTCCCCAACTACTCGCGCGCCCAGGCCGTCGAGGGCGCCCGGATGCTTGCCCGCTACCTCGAGGGGCAGGGCGTGGGCGTCCGCTGGGTGCGCGACGGCGAGCGCGCCCCCCTCGGGGCGGTCACGGCCGAGGGCGCCGACCTCGTGGTGTCCCTGGGCGGCGACGGCACGCTGCTCCGCGCCGCCGGGATCGTCATGTACTCCGGCGTCCCCATCCTGGGTTTGTCCTACGGCCATCTGGGGTTTCTCACCGGCGCCGGCTCCGACCACGTCGTCGCCTCGGTGGCGGCGGCCCTCGCCGGCGAGCTCCATGTGTCGAGACGCGCCACGCTCTCGGTGGACGTCGGCTTCGGCGACGCCGAGGGGCGCGCGCCCGTGGAGGAGTGGCGCCGGGGGGTCTTCTGCCTCAATGAGATGGCCCTCTCGCGTGGCGCCATGGGCAACCTCGTGGAGTTCGACGTCTCGGTGTCGGGCAGCCCCATCGACCGCCTCAGGGCCGACGGCTTCGTGGTGGCCACGGCCACCGGCTCCACCGGCTACGCGCTCTCCGCGGGCGGCCCCATCGTGACCCCCGAGTTCAACGGCATGGTCAACGTGCCCGTGGCGCCGCACACCATCCTGGCGAACGCGTTCCTCACCTCGCCGTCGGACGTCGTGGAGCTGTCCATGACGCCGGAGCGCCCCGTGGAGCGCTGCGTCTTCTGCGACGGGCGCCTCATGGAGGGCCCCGAGGGCCTCGTGCCCATGGTCGTGCGCGTGAGCCGCGGCCCCGGCGACATCGTCCTGCTCGACGACGACACCCACGGTTTCTACCGGAGCGTCTCCCGCGTCTTCTACGGAGGCACCAGATCATGATCGACGCCATACACGCCACCGACGTCGCGCTCATCCGCGACGCGTCCATCACCTTCTCCGACGGCCTCACCGTCATCACCGGCGAGAGCGGCTCGGGAAAGACCGCCCTGCTCTCGGCCGTGAAGCTCCTCGTGGGCGAGCGGTCCAACGCCGACATGGTGCGCGAGGGCGCCAAGGGTCTCACGGTGGAGGGCCGCTACTTCGCGGGCGACGACGAGGACGGTCACGTGGTCAGGCGCAGGGTGGACGGCCGCGGCCGCAGCCGGGTGACCGTGGACGGCTCAATCTCCTCGGTGAGGGAGCTGGCGGAGACCCTGGGCNCCNCCGTGGACCTCTGCNGCCAGCACGAGCACCAGCGGCTCCTCTCGGCCGCCCACCACGCCGAGCTCCTCGACGCCTGGGTGGGCGCGCCCATGGACGCCGCGAAGGGGTCCTACCGGGAGGCCCTGGCCGCCGCCCGCGCCGCCGCCCGGGAGCTCAACCGCGTGCTCGAGCTCNGGCGCACCGCCGCCGACCGCCTGGACCAGGCCCGCTACGAGCTCGACCGCATCGACGCCGTGGGGCCCGGCGAGCGCGAGCTCGAGGAGTTGGCCGAGCGTCTGCCCAAGGCCGAGAACGCCGAGATGCTCATGCGCGCCGCGAACGACGCCTACCGGGCCGTGACCGCCGACGACGGCGTGGCCGACCGCCTGTCCGAGGCCGTGCGGGACCTGCGCCAGGCATCCTCGGCCGACCCGGCCCTCGAGGGGTTCGCCGCCTCGCTGGAGTCAGCCCTCATCGAGGCCGCNGACGTGGCCGCGTCGCTGCGCGCCTACCGCGACGCCCANGNCCTCGACCCNGCCGAGCTCGCGTCCATGCAATCGCGCCAGGCCGAGCTCCAGGGCCTCATGCGCACCTTCGGCCCCACCATGGCCGACGTCCTCGCCCGCNGCGCCGCCNNGGCCGAGGTCGTGGAGGCCGCCGAGGGCACCGGCGAGGCCGAGGCCGCGGTCCGGGCGGCCGTCGACGCCGCAGAGCGGGAGCTCGCCGAGCGGGCCGCCGAGGTGGACCGCCTGCGGGCCGAGGCCGCCGCCGGGCTGTCCGAGGCCGTGACGGCGCAGATGGGGCGCCTCATGATGGGCGGTGCCTCGCTCGAGGTGGCCGTGACCCCGCTGGCCCGCGACGAGTGGACCGCCGCCGGCCCCAGCTCCGTGGAGCTCATGTACCGGCCCGGCGAGGCCATGGCGCCCCGGCCGCTGCGCAAAGTGGCCTCTGGCGGCGAGGTGAGCCGCGTGACCCTGGCCTGCAAGGTGGTGCTCGGCGACGCCGACGAGGTGGAGACCCTCGTGTTCGACGAGGTGGACGCCGGCGTGGGCGGCACCACGGCCGTGGCCCTGGCCCAGGTGCTCTCGGACCTCGCGGGGAGCCACCAGGTGGTCTGCGTGACGCACCTCCCCCAGGTGGCCGTGGCCGGCGACGCCCACTTCGTGGTGCGCAAGGTGGAGGGTGCCGACGGTGTGCCCGAGACCCGCATCGAGGAGGTGGACGGCGAGGAGCGCGTGGCCGAGATCGCCCGCATGCTGGCGGGCGACGAGTCCGAGGCGAGCCTCGCCCACGCCCGGGAGCTCCTGGCCGACCGAGGCTAGGGGAGGGCCCCTGAATAAGACAGGAGCGACGCGCCGCCCGGTATCGGGTCGCGCGCCGCTCGTCGCTTCGTGCCATTCGGGCATCCTCAGCGGTGGAAACAAGCGCACCAATCAATTAGTAGATATAACAGCAATTTGCCAATTATATCGGAAATACTATATTTGATTTCTCGAAATGGGCTGAGACCAGAAAAGGTATATTAATGCAAAGTAATTAGCTGTTTTTACGTCCAGCAGAAGCTGGAGGTAGTATGTTCAAACAAAGAAATAAAATAATACCTAGTCTCCTCCTTTTGCTTCTATTGTCTAGTTTGCCCACGTATGCGAATGCGGTGCCGAGCCTACCAGATGATCTGAATAGGGGTATTGCAGCAGAGGCTACGAGTTCAGTTTCACCAGAAAGTCGTTCTGTTCTCTTGGACGGGGTTCTGGATACGTATATGTCCTTCTATTGCTACGTAAACCCTGCTCATAATCGCAGAGAGTTTAATCAAACTTACAAGAGGTTATATTTCGGCCATAGCTACACGAGACTTAACAAAGATTTGATTATCGGTTCCATGAGTGGTTACCCTTGCCCAGTTGACCCCTCTCATGGAGGCGACTGCTACGACTTGAAGTGCCAATATAGGGTTTGGTGATTATGGTGAGTGATTCTGTCGTCAAGAATGGACATTTCGGTTTAGTTGTTGCTTTGGTTCCGTGTACTTCCCTTTTTGTCCTAGGCGAATCTGCTCTTGCTCAGACTGGGGCTGGGGGAGCATCAGGTTCCACCTCTATCATCCAAGGCCGGTCAGCAGCTGAAGAGGTTGTTGATACATATTGTACATTTGACGGGATTATAGGATGAGTCCCATATAACCGTTATAGGTTTGGTGACACATACAAGGTGATTTCATTTAGGAACACTTATAATTTTGTTGGTGTCGAGAGGGTCGGCGAGCCGGAGTTTAAATCCTCTAAACTTGATGGATCAAGTACTTTCAAAATAAATGGAAATGGTGCAATCGGTTGGGTAACAACTTGGAAGTGTATTTATTCGGTTAGGTAAAGTGGCTTCGTAGAGAGAAGGTCGCGCCATGGTGGGCTCTGCAAGGATTCGTGTCGCCTCAGCCCTCGTCGTGGCCGGGGCCTGGCTCCTCTCGCTCCCGCTTGCGGAACCGACGCTTCGTGGGTTCTTCTTCATCCTCGGCACCGAGGGGGTGGCCTCGGCCTCTTTCGGCGANCTGGCGCTGGCATACGGTCCNGCGGTCGTCGCNGCGGCGGTCGTCTCCCCGTTGCTGGTCGCCGTCCAGGGGTTCTTCGTCGCGCGGTTCNTCCGCGGCGACGACTCGGTCCCCCTGTCCNNTGGGGCNCGCCGGGGTGTGCGGCTCGCGNTGGCGGCGGTGGTGGCCGCCTACGGCGCCCTCGTCCTCTGGAGCCTCTCCCATACTGGCCTCGCCTCGGCGGAGCTGTGGGCGACGGTGGTGTTCGGGATGGGGTACCGTGCCCCCATGGTGGCGCCGTTCCCGAGCCTCTGCGCCTTGGTGGGCATCCTAGCGGCCATGGGATGGGGGCGCAAAGCCCCGATTGCCGAGCCTTTGGCCTGATCTTGCGTTTGCCCATGCGCCTGAAAGCGATTGAGGGTACGTGCCTCGCACGTACCCTCAATCGCTTTCAGGCGCAGCGGACGCCCGCGTGCCGCGAGGCGATCCCTGCCGTTAACGGTGGTAGTAGCCCAGCCCCTCGTAGCGGGGCTCGCAGCACACGTTGATGCCGAGCTTCCGGTAGACGCTCTCGTCGGCCTCCGAGAGGATGACCGAGAAGAACGCGTCGCAGCCCTTGAGGCTGGCGAGGCCCTCGAGCACGGNGGCTGCCACCTCGTCGGTGGCCGACGACTGCGAGAGGGCGATGAGCGTCTCGTCGGAGTGCAGGCGCGGGTTGTGTCCGTGGAGGAAGCGGGTCTTGAGGCGGCAGATGGGCTCGAGGGCGTCCTCGGCGATCACCGGGGTGTCGGGGTCCACCCCGGTCACGGCCTTGCAGGCGTTGAGGAGCGTGGAGCTCGCGGCACCGAGGAGGTCGGAGGTGCGGCCCGTGACCACGGTTCCGTCCGGAAGCTCGAGGGCCCCCGCGGGCGCCCCGGTGGTCTCGGCCTTGAGGAGGGCGGCGCTCCTCGCCGGCAGCAGGTCGGCGTCCACGCCGGCCTGCTTCATGAGGAGCTCCAGGCGGGCCTGGGCGTCCTGGCCGTCGCCGGTGCGCTTGACGTGGCAGGCGGCTTGGAAGTAGCGGCGCACGATCTCGCGGCACGAGGCCTCGCGGCACGCCCCGTCGTCGGTGATGGCCGAGCCCACCATGTTGACGCCCATGTCGGTGGGGCTCATGTAGGGGCTCTCGCCGGCGATACGCTCCATGAGGGCGCGGACCACGGGGAACACCTCGACGTCGCGGTTGTAGTTGGTGCAGGTCTTCCCGTAGGCCTCCAGGTGGAACGGGTCGATGATGTTGGAGTCGCNGNGGTCGGCCNTGGCCGCCTCGTAGGCCACGTTCACCGGGTGGGTGAGGGGCAGGTCCCACACGGGGAACGTCTCGTACTTGGCGTAGCCGGCCGAGACGCCCCGGCGGTGCTCGTGGTAGAGCTGGGAGAGGCACGTGGCGAGCTTGCCGGAGCCGGGACCCGGGGCCGTGACCACCACGAGGGGCTTGGAGCACGGCAGATACTCGTTCTTGCCGAAGCCCTCGTCGGAGACGATGCGGTCGATGTCGTGGGGGTAGCCCTCGATGGTGAGGTGCAGGGCGCAGGGGNTGCCGAGNGTGGCCAGGCGCCGGCGGAAGGCGTCGGCGGCGGGTTGCCCGGCATAGCGCGTGAGGACGACGCCGGCCACGGGGACCTGCTGGGAGCGGAAGAAGTCGGCCANGCGCAGGGCGTCCTCGTCGTAGGTGATGCCGAGGTCGCCGCGCACCTTGGACTTCTCGATGTCCTGGGCGTTGATGGCGATGACCACCTCGAGCTGGTCGCGGAGCGTCGTGAGCATCTGGAGCTTGGCGTCGGGCTCGAAGCCGGGCAGCACGCGCGAGGCGTGGTAGTCGTCGATGAGCTTGCCGCCGAACTCCAGGTACAGCCTGCCGCCGAACTGCCCGATGCGATCGCGGATCCNCTCCGCCTGGAGCCTCACGTAGGCGTCGTTGTCAAAGCCCGTCTCCATGGGGCCCCCTTCTCTCGTGTTTGCACAGGTGCGATTATGGGCCAGGACCGGCTTGTGCGCTGGGCTCATTACCATCCCATGAACTCGGGGACGCCCTTCGGGGGACCGGGGCGCCCGTATTAGAATGAGGTTCCGTAGGGACCCGTTCATTTTCAGTGAAAGNGCAGGTAGAACCATATGACCAAGCACGTCTTCGTCACCGGCGGCGTCGTCTCCTCATTGGGCAAGGGCATCACCGCCGCCTCCCTCGGACGACTGCTGAAGTCCCGCGGCTACAAGGTCATGATGCAGAAGGCCGACCCGTACCTGAATGTCGACCCCGGCACCATGAGCCCGTTCCAGCACGGCGAGGTCTTCGTCACCCAGGACGGCAAGGAGACCGACCTCGACCTCGGCCACTACGAGCGCTTCATCGACGAGAACCTCACCCGCACCTCCAACTTCACCACCGGCCTCATCTACCAGTCGCTCATCGCCCGCGAGCGCGCGGGCGACTTCCTCGGCGGCACGGTGCAGGTGGTGCCCCATGTAACCAACGCCATCCGCGACAAGTTCCGCANGATCGAGGAGCACACCGACGCCGACGTCGTGATCACCGAGCTTGGAGGCACCATCGGCGACATCGAGGGCCAGCCCTTCGTGGAGGCCATGCGCCAGTTCCGCAACGAGAAGGGCCCGGCCGACGTCTGCTTCATCCACGTGAGCCTCGTGCCCTACATCAGCGCCGCCCACGAGGTGAAGACCAAACCCACCCAGCACTCGGTCAAGGAGCTCCGCTCCCTGGGCATCCAGCCCNACTTCATCGTCTGCCTCAGCGACCACGAGGTCGACGAGGCCATCCGCGCCAAGATCGCCAACGTCTGCGACGTCCCGGCCGACCATGTCTTCGAGAACTCCGACTGCCCGTCCATCTACGACGTCCCCATGCACCTCGCCGAGCAGGGGTTCGACGTGGAGGTCTGCGAGCGCCTGGGCCTCGAGCCCCGCGAGCTCAAGATCGGGGACTGGACGGCATTCACCCGCGCTATGCACGCGGCCGACGCCCAGTCCGACACCGTGCGCGTCGCCGTCGTGGGCAAGTACACCCAGCTGCCCGACGCCTACCTCTCCATCATCGAGGCCCTGCACCACTCCGGCGTCTACTTCNGCCGNCACGTGGAGGTCCAGCTGGTTGACGGCGAGAACCTCACGGCCGACGACGTCGAGGAGGTCCTGGGGTCCGCCGACGGCATCCTCGTGCCCGGCGGCTTCGGCGTGCGCNGCCTCGAGGGCAAGATCCTGGCCGCCGAGCGCGCCCGCACCCGCAAGGTGCCCTTCCTCGGCATCTGTCTCGGCATGCAGGTGGCCGTCTGCGANTTCNCCCGCCATGTCGCCGCCATGCCCGACGCCAGCTCCACCGAGTTCGTGCCCGACTGCGAGTACCCGGTCATCGACCTCATGCCCGACCAGGAGGACGTCACCGACATGGGCGGCACCATGCGCCTGGGCGCCTACCCCTGCAAGGTGGCCCCCGGCACCCTGGCCCACGAGGCCTACGGCGAGGACCTCGTCTACGAGCGCCACCGCCACCGCTACGAGGTGAACAACGCCTACCGCGACGAGCTCCGCCAGGCCGGCCTCACCATCTCCGGCGTCTCGCCCGACGAGCGTCTCGTCGAGATGGTGGAGCTCCCCGAGGACGTGCACCCGTGGTTCGTGGCCGCGCAGTTCCACCCCGAGTTCAAGAGCCGCCCCACACACCCGCAGCCGCTGTTCCGCGAGTTCGTGCGCGCCGCGGTGGCCTACCACGACGGCTGCGACCGCCACGGGGTGGAGCCCCCGGCGGACCTCGGGTACTGACCTGTGGACATGGACGTCGCCGTGGGCGCCTTTCTCGACTACCTCGTGGCCGAGAGGGGCGCCTCGTCCAACACGGTGGCCGCCTACGGGCGCGACCTCCGGCGCTACGTCGACGACCTCGCCGAGCACGGCGTGACCGACACCTCCGGCGTCACCCGCGCCGACGTGGAGGGGCACGTCTCGCGGCTCTTTGAGCAGGGGAGGGCCGAGTCGTCGGTCAAGCGCGCCACCTCGGCCGTGAGGTCGTTCCACCGCTTCCTCGTGGCCGACCGCGTGGAGGAGGCCTACCCGGCGGCCGAGGTGCGTGCCCCCAAGCAGGGCGAGCACCTGCCCGACGTGCTCTCGGTGGAGCAGGTCTTCTCCCTCCTGGACCAGCCGTTCCCCGACGACGCCGCCGGCCTGCGCGACCGCGCCATCCTCGAGGTGCTCTACGGCTGCGGCCTGCGTGTCTCCGAGCTCTGCGGCCTGGACCTCCTGCGCGTCTCCCTCGCCGACGGGCTCGTGCGCGTCGTGGGCAAGGGGTCGAAGGAGCGCCTCGTCCCGCTGGTGGGCACCGCCGCCGACACCCTCGCGGTCTACCTCGACCGATCACGGCCCCTGTTGGCCTCCACGGCGTCCGCCGCCGGGCGCAAGGCCGCCTCTCAGGGGGCGGTCTTCCTCAACCGGCGGGGAGGCCGCCTCACGCGTCAGGCCGTCCACGGGCTCTGCGAGCGCTGGGGGCGCTATGCGGGTATCGAGGGGCTGCACCCCCACACCCTGCGCCACAGCTTCGCCACCCACATGCTCCAGGGGGGCGCCGACCTCCGGGCAGTGCAGGAGATCCTGGGTCACGCCGACGTGGCCACCACCCAGCTCTACACCCACCTGGACCAGACCCACCTGCGCGGCGTCTACCTGGGGGCGCACCCCCGGGCTCACGAGCGCTGACGCCGGCATCGCCCCGGTCTGCCCTGACGGCGGTGCCTGGCCCATCTGTCACCCAGCCCCCGATATGCGCCCCTAAGCCATCCCCGGTTGTCGGGGCCCAGCCGTCCGGGGTCTTGCATCAAAGGGGACGGCCTCCCGGCCCGCTG
>NZ_CAJMXC010000028.1:0-19254 GCF_905219715.1 Olsenella sp. CU969 | reverse complement strand
CCACTGGCTCCAGCGGAGTCGGCCCTCGACGGCGACCTTGGTCCCCTTGGTGAGGAAACGGGAGATGGACTGGGCGCGGTTGCCGAACATGACGCAATCGATGTAGTTGGGGCGGTCCTCCCACTGGTCGGTCTGGGGGTTGCGCCAGCGGTCGTTGACCGCCACGCCCATGCGCAGGACCCGGGTGCCGCCCTGGGTCGCCTGCAGCTCAGGGTCGCGGGTCAGGTTGCCGGTGATGGTGACTCGGTTGATGCTCATGCGTCTCCTCTCGAGGCCGCGTCCCTCGCGGCCAGCTCTCGTATCCTGGCGGCCACCGTCACCGGAGGCCGCGCCATCCTCTCGGCGAGGAGCCCGAGGAGCCGCCTGAGCGCCTCGTCCTCCTCCGGCCTCCACCGGTCCCCGCGCCTCTCCGCCGCCCCGATGAGGCAGGCGCGCCTGGAGATGGCCCCGGGCGTGCGGTCCACCCCGGCGGCGAGCCATCCCGGCCACGACGGGCCGTGCTTGCGGTAGTGCTCGTAGAGGGCCGCGTCCTCCTCCGGGCTCCACGGCCTCGTGCCGCCGAGCCTCGGGGCGCTCACGCGACGCCCCTCATGCCGCACCGGGCCGCCCGGACGCGGAGCTCGGAGGCCCGGTGGTGGAGGTCCGCCGCGGCGTCCTCCAGCGCGTGCACGTCCTCCATGGACAGGCCGGCGCCGTCCTCCACGGCCCAGGCCCTGCCGTCCACGTCCTCGGAGACGCGGCGCAGGTCGTCGGCCAGGAACATGAAGCCCGCCACCACCTCGCCGTAGGTGGGGGCCGTCCGCCCGCTCACGACGCCGCCCCCTCGCGGCGGATGGAGCCGTGGAGCCCCATGGCGCGCATGGCCTCCACGAGGGCCAGCACCTCGGAGCGGGTGGCCCCCGTGACGGTCAGGTGCCAGTCGCCCCGGGGCTCCTCGGGGGCAGGGGCCGGCTCGCCGGCCATGCGGGCGTAGTCCTCGGGGCCAGGGCGCCAGGTGGCCGGGGCGGTGGCGGGCTCCGGCGCCTGCTCCGGCTCGGGGACGGGTCCGGGCTCCGGGAGCGGCTCGGGGGCCACGGCCGCGGCCATCTCGGCGATGCGGGCCTTGGCGTCGGCGGCGTCGCGCCCCGCGGCGATGGCGGCGGCCACGTCCAGCNTCTCGAAGTAGGCGCGCTCGGCGTCGGGCAGGGCGTCGCCGAGGCCGGCGGCCTTCAGGGCCTCCCAGCCGTCGGCCACCTTGGCCACCTTGGCGGCCATCTCCTCCTGGGCCTTGGGCAGGCTGCAGGAGCGCCGGAGCCACCGCTCGCCGTCCATGAGGCGGGGGAGGGGCACCACCGGGGCCAGCAGATCGGCGCCCTCCGCGTAGAAGGCCTCGAGCTCGGCCGTGCGCCGGGCGCGCCACGCCNCGTCGGCCTCGGCTATGGGCTCTCCCAGGCGCTTGGCGGCGTCGGTGGCCNTCCGCTCGATGGCCTTGCAGCGGTCCTCGAAGGCCTTGAAGGGGCGCATGTAGTCGCGCTTCACGCGGTTGCGCTCCTGGGAGACGGCCTTGGCCATGCGGTTGAGCTGGGCGCGGGCGCCCTTGGCCCAGCGGTAGTTGTCGGGGTCTGTGCAGTCCAGCCCATCGGCGGAGAGCTCCTCCACCGCGCCTGTGACGTAGGCCTCCAGGGCGTCGAGGTTGGCCTCGAGGCTGGCGGGCACCAGCTCCACGGCGACCTCGGGGGCCTCGGTTCCTCGTGACATGTCGGGTATCCTCTCGTCGGGGTCTCGGGGCCGGGCGTGCGTGCGCCCGGCCCCCTCTCGTGTCGGCCGCTAGAACTCGATCTCGTCGGGCTCCTCGGCGGCCTGCGCCGCCGGGGCGGCGCCCATGCCCTCGAGCGTCTCGGCCACCTTGGCCGCATAGGCGTCCCAGTCGCCCAGGTGGTCCCTCGGGTCGCCGTGGGCCGCCATCAGCTCCCGGGCCACGGTCTCCTCGTCCTTGTCGAGGGCTGTTGCCAGGCGCTTGGCGGCGTCGCGCATGAAGGCGGCCTGCTCGGGGGAGAGCCGCGCGGTGGCGGCCTGCGGCTCGGGCTGCGTCGACGCCTGCGGCTCGGGGGCCGGCGTCGCGTCCACGACGGTCACGGGGGCCGCCTCCCGGGGCGCCGGGTCCATGTCGTGCATCTCGTCGGGCGTGTAGGCGACCCCGTAGAGCGCCTCGGGGCAGGCCTCCCGGGCCGCCGCCGTGATGGCGCGCCANGTGAGCATGGTCATGGGCTGCCTGACGTAGTTCTCCTTGGCGGCNAGGCCCATGGCCTCGGCCCACGCCCGGTCCCGGGTCACGGAGATGGGGTAGTCCGGGTCGTCGCAGCGCACCACCGTGGCCGTGACGCTCTGGGCCGCCTCGTCCTTGGCGATGCGGAGCTTGTGGCCGGCCTTGCGGACCTGGGCGGCGATGAGCTCGGCCGACGCCGTGGGCTTGCCCTGGATGACGTTGATGCGGTAGAGGCTCTCGGCCGGGGACAGGCCCATGGAGGTGCCGAGGCCCACGGCGATGAGGACGTTGGCGGGCGAGTTGCGGTAGGCGGTGGGCACCAGGCTCCCCTGGGCCACGGTGTTGGCGAAGTTCCACTGGTCGGCCATGGTCAGGGCCTGGGGCGCGGCGGGCGCCGCGAGCTGGGTGGCCGCCACGTCACTCACCGTCCTCGGGGCTCGCGTTGTCGTCGGCGTAGAAGAACCTGGCGCGCTCCCTCTCGGCGCGCTCGGCCCTCTCCTCGGCGTGCGTGCGCAGGGCGTCGTCCACCAGGGCGATGTCTGCCAGGGCGCGCAGCGCCATGCAGAGCTTCCGCTCGTGTTCGGTCATGTCGGTTCCTTTCTCAGAGCTTGTCGACCTTGATGTGCAGGAGCCCGCCGTCCCGGCGGGTCCTGTCGTGCTTGTGGACGAGCAGCCACGTCACCTGGGCGTCGTCGCGGTAGGCGAGCCCGCCGAGGGCGTCCAGCACCGCCTTGGCCACGTTGTCGGCGTCCGGCTTCACGCAGTCGGGCTCGGACAGCACCCGCTTGGGGCGGCTTGCCGGGAGCGGCCGGTAGATGTGGACCTCCACGGCCACGGGCCCGAGCGGCACAAGGCACGCGTCGCCGTGGGCGGCGGCCCAGGCCGAGCGCACGCGGTCCTCGGCCAGGCGCGTCCGGCGGGGCGTGAAGGTCCTGCCGCTCCGCCCGTCGCGCCCGGCGCGCTGCCAGCCCACCACCTCGCCCGGCACGTCCGCCTCCCAGCTCACGGGGCCACCCCCAGGAGCTCGTCCGGGCCCACGGCGAGCCAGCTGCAGAGGTGGGCGAGGTAGTGGACCGTCGGGAAGCTCTCGGAGCGGATCCAGCGGCCCACGGTGGATCGGGCGATGTCCAGGGCGTCGGCGGCGTCCGATGCGGTGAGGCCGCGCTCGTCGAGGGCGCGCTCGAGGTTCGCCCCCAGCCACTCGGCGCTGTAGAGCGGGCCCATCACAGGTCCCACCCGTCGGCGCGGGCGTGGGCCAGGCACACGTCGGCGNTGATGGCGGNGCNCGTCTCGGCGGGGCGGGCGTTGGCCGCCTGGAGCCCCCACACGAGGGCGAGCCACGCGGCCCAGAGGACCGNCANCCAGATCAGGACGCGCAGCTCGGTCGGCACGGGCGAGGGGGCCGGCCTGCGGCGCCNGCGGGCNGCCATCAGGCCACCACCCGGGGCGTGGCGGGGTGGCTGCGCAGCCACGNGTCGAGGTCNTCGANGTGGACGAGGCGCCGGGCGCTGTTGGCCACGTGCTTGGTCGGGTCCACGGCCTCCGACGCCGGGAGGTACGCGGGGATCTGCCCGTCGGAGATGAGGAGGCAGAGGGTCTCGTTGGAGCACCGCATGTAGCGCGCCGCCTCGTCGACGTGGAGCCAGTCGCGGCGCAGCGGCGGGAGCTTGGCGTGTCCCACGTCACTCACNCCCGCCGGCGCGGCAGTAGCGCCCCATGAGGACCCTCTGGCCCTTGCCGGTCACCTTGGGCGTGCGGCTGACGGTCACGTGGNCGTCGGAGNGGGTGACGGCCGTCTCCTTGATGCGGAACAGGCCCTGCTCCATGGCGCGCTGGGTGGGGACGTTGCGGTTGGAGCCGCTCCTGCCGAGGTAGCCGTCCTCGCGCAGCCACGCGAACAGGCGGTTCTGGCCCACCTCCACGCCGTTCTGGCGCATCATCTTGGCCAGCTCGCCCACCAGGCACGTGCCGTCGGAGGCGGCCACGGCGTCGGCGAAGAGGGCCTTGGGCTCCAGCTCGGCNATGCGGGCGTCCTTCTCGCGCATGGCCTCGTCGGCCACGATCAGGGCGCGGGCCAGCAGCTGCTCGCGGGTCTCGCCGGGGCGGGCCGCCATGTAGCCGCCGTTGCGGCGGATGGCGGGGAGGACGTCGTGGGTGACCCAGCGGCGGAACGCCTTGGCCTCGGGCTTGCGGGACTTGAGGACGAGGGTGTACAGGCCGGGCTCGGAGACGATGAGCGGTGCGCGTCCACCGGCAACCCCAATAGTGTTGGGGTTGGTCTCCTTGACCTCATCTTCTTCGAGGATGCCTCGAACGGTATCGGTGCGAATGCCGAGCGCGTCGCACACGTCCCTGGCGACGAACCACGGCTCGCCGGTCTCGTCGACCACGGTGCGGACGGTGACTCCGAGGGCGTCGTTGGAGTAGGTCTGGATGTCGTTGGGCATCGGGTGCCTCCTTTCAGCGGTAGAGTGGGATGAGGCGCAGGACCGCGAGGGCCACTGCGACGGTGGCGGCGCACAGCAGGACGACCAGCGGTGTCGCGCAGGCGTAGAAGGCGGCCGCGTAGACGGCGTTGGTCCGGGAGCGCCCCCGGTTGAAGGCTGAGAGGCTCTTATGGACAAAGTCCCGGCATACCTCGTCGCTCACTTCATCAAGGTCCGAAACCACATGGACGGCGATGACGCGGTCGACGAGGGGTGGCTGCNGTCCCGCTTCACCTCGCGCTCCCCCCAGCGGGCCATGGAGCTCGCGCTCGTGCTGGAGGAGCTTGCCGACCTCCACCTGGTCGGCTTCGCGACTGAAAAGGAAGAGCTCGTATACATCGGGGGCGACTTCTGCCCAGACCCTCCTGACCAGTGGCGTTCCGTCATCGGAGCAGAGAGTGTCATGCGGCCACGGGAGGTCGTCCTCTTNCCGCGCGGCCGGTGGCTGTGGACGGAGTTCCTCTTCGACGGCCTTGCATGGGCCGCCGCAGCCGCCGTGGGCGCGGTCATCGGCACGCTGGCGACGGGCGCCCTGGCCGGAGCCGCCGTCGGGTGACCCGTCGATTGACGGGCAGCGCGCTTTCTCGTCGCTCATCTGGTACCTCCTCTCATCGGGCGGTGGGTGTCGGGGTGGTTCCGGTACGTTCCTCGGTCATGTCGAGCAGGTAATCAGGGGTGCACCCGAAGTGGCGCGCCATGAGCACAAGGCGCTCTCCAGATGGGGCCATCTCTCCCGACTCCCACTTGCGAACCGATGAGACGGTCACGCCAGCAACCCTGGCGACGTCTTCCACCGACTCGCCGATTCGCACGCGCTCGCTGGCGATGTTGTTATGGCGCAAGCGCCTCACCTCCTACTACTTGAGGTTTCTGTATCCGGATACAGACGTTTTCTGTACCTGACGCCAAAGACGATACAGAGGAATTCTGTTTGAGTCAAGCAGTTTTCTGTGAGATTCTTACAGGCATAGTCTGTAGAAGGAGCCACCATGCCGAAGACCGAGCTAGCCCAGCGAATCACGGATGCCAGGACAAAGGCCGGGCTTACCCAACAGCAGGTCGCCGAAGCCCTCGGGATGACCCAGCAGTCCTATCAGTACTACGAGTCGAGGGCCAAGGACATCAAGGGAGACGTCATCAGGACGCTCTGCAGTGTGTTCGGCGTGTCGGCCTCGTATCTCCTTGGCATGAGCGATGAGATGGGTGGGGCCGTTCCCTTCCATCCTTGCCGTCGCGCCCCCATTGTCGGGCGTATAGCCGCCGGCGACCCANGGGAGGCCATCGAGCAGGCCNACGAGTCCCAGATAGTGTTCAACCCCGATGCGAGCGACGATAGCTTCTACCTCGTGTGCGCCGGAGACTCGATGAACAACGTGGTGCCCGAGGGGATGCTGGTGCTCGTCGACCCGGCCAAGGAGACGAGGAGCGGCGACGTGGCCGCCGTCATGGTCAACGGGGACGACGCGACGCTCAAGCGCGTCTACTTCGCCGGCGACACCATCGTCCTGCACCCGGAGTCGAGCAACCCCGTGCACCGGGACCGAACCATCGACGCCACCGACCNCGACGCCCCAAGCTTCCGGGTTATCGGCCCTGTCATCGGCCTCTGCACCCAGCCGGGCNGGCGGGCGTGAACNAACGGGACAGGAAGGAGGCGCGCCATGGCCAGGCGCAAGGTCGGGACCCTCACGTGGTCTGCCGACGGGTCGAGAGTGAAGATCCAGGTGATGAGGGGTTACCGCTCCGACGGGAGCCGCCGGGTGCTNACCCGCACCCTGCACGACGTGTCGGCCGACGAGGCGGAGGCCGAGGCCGTGCGCATGGCGGCGGAGCTCGGGGCGTCGGACCTCGCCGGCGACTCGATGACGCTGGCCGAGTTCTACAGGGGCGTCTTCCGGGACTCCCCGAGCAACCGGGNCCGCCCCAGGACCAAGGGCACGCTCCGCGGCTACGACTACGCCATGGACCACTATGTGCTCCCGACCCTCGGAGACGTCGCCGTCGGGCGTGTCACCCACGACCAGGTGGCCGCCGTGATCAGGGCGGCTGCGAGCCCCAAGAACTGCAAGACGGTCCTCAGGGCCGTCCTCATGGCCGCCTATGACATGGGATATGTCGCCGAGAGGCCGCTGCAGCGCCGCGTGCCCACGCCCCGGGCCCGTGCCGAGCAGGTGCAGCCGTGGGACCGCCTGGAGGTGGCCTCCGCCCTCAAGGCCGCGGAGGGCTGGCGCCCCGAGCTCCGGGCCTACCTCGCCCTCGGGCTCTCGGGCCTTCGCAAGAGCGAGGCCATGGCCGTGCGCCCCTGCGACCTGTCGCTTACGAAGCTCTTCGACTTCGCCACCGGCGCCGAGACCGAGTCCATGACCGTCACCGTCCGGCGTACCTACACGGAGGCCGACGGGGTGAGGGAGGACACGAAAAACGACCGCTCCGCCCGCGCGGTCCCGGTGTTCGCCCCGTGCCGGGGAATGCTGGCGGGTGTGGCCGTGGGGGTACCGGCCGACGAGCGGCTCGTGTCCCTCCCTGTGGGCGGGTTCAACAAGGCGTGGCGGGAGGCGCTCTCCGCCTCGGGGCTGCGTTACGTGCCGCCGGGGACCCTGCGCCACACGAGCGACACCATCGCCCTGGACGCCGGCGTCGCCCCCGACCNNGTGGACAAGATGCACGGCCGCTCGGAGCACACGAGCACCTACCGCAACTACTACCGCCCGGCCCTCGGCGCGATGGAGGAGGCAGCCCGCAAGGTGGGGGAGACCATCGGTTAACGTGCGGTGGAACGGGGTTGTACCGGCGAGGAACGCTAGGGAACGTATANGGCCACATNTATCCACTCATGTAGCATAGTGCCAGGTAGATGCCTTGCTAATGACTTCGACCCCTGCACTTTTAATCTCAAGGTCGTGGGTTCGAACCCCACAGGGCCCACCAGAGGCACAGACGCCCCCACCCGCCGACAGCCGGCGGGTGGGGGCGTTCCTTTTATATATAGTCGTGGACAATCAACGGAATCATNAGAGATGGGTGTTCCCATGGCAGGGTTCGAGTATCGCCANCGCGACGNGCNGTTCCGCGACTTCTTGGCTACGAACGTGGGTGAGGGGTTGCTCCCCAGGGGGGTGCGTGACAACGACGGCGCCTGCGCCGCCCTGGACCGCTGCATGGAGATCGTGGCCGNGGAGGCGCGGGACGGCTGGCGCCTCGTGCAGGTGATCCCCATGTTGAGCGAGCGCGTGGCCTACATGCAGGGGAGCGACCGGACCTGGGGCTACCGCGTGGTCCTGGAGCGCCCGGTGGGGGAGGAGTGACCATGGCCGTCATCACCACGTTCGACGTCGTCGACTGCAACCGCGCCCTTGCCGAGGCCGGCTTCTCCGGCTCGGTCCACCTTCACGACGCCTGCGGGGCTCAGTCCCTCTCCTGGGTCGAGTCCCTCGACTCCGGTCCTGAACCCGTGGGACCGTGGCTGGAGCTGTTCTTCGCGTCCCGCGGCGCGTCGGTGCGCGCCCTAGGGGGCCGGCGCCNCGTGGCGGGGTGCTGACGGNGNCCGCCGTGGTCCCAGGAGGGACCCATTGTGCCTCGTTATGGCAACCGGTGAACGTATCTATATAATTGTTAGTTGATGTTATGGCGTTACAGGTNCGGTCCTTTGTCACAACCGTCTTCACAACGGCGTCGNACCGAGGTATTGATTCTTTAAGTCTATATTTACAACAGCATGTGGATACTGGCGTTACGCAATGCATATCCTGTTCAGGTACGTTGTGTTACGGCGTGGATCCGATCCGGTCTTGGGTCACTTCCGTCACGGTATGGTGTCGCACAAAGAGGGTGGATAACACGCCTTAACGGCAACAGGATACGGTGGGCCGGCGGTGATACAATGACCGTCACGTTCGTCGCACCCTAAAAGGAGCAAGCCCTGTGGCCACCCTCAAAGAACTCGCAACCCGCTGCAACGTCTCCAAGATGACGGTCATCCGCACCATCGACAGCCTGGGCCTGCGCGGCGAGCACGTGGTCAANAAGGGCGAGCGCGGCATGCTCGACATCGACGACTACGCCGCCTCCCTCATCGCGGACACCCTGATGAAGCGCGCCGAGCCCCAGCCTGCCAAGNCCGAGGAGGCCCANCCGGCGGCCGCGGCGGACGCCGCGCCGCGGGAGAGCGAGACGGCCGAGGTCTACCGTTCGTGGATCGAGGACAGCCGCCGTGCCTACGAGGAGCGCATTGAGGGCCTCAAAGAGCAGCTCGTTGTCAAAGACGCCCAGATAGCCCAGCTCACGTCGCTGCTCGAGGCCCAGAACGCCTCCATCGAGAAGGAGAGGGACGAGGCCCGGGAGGCCTCCGCCGCCCTGCGCGACGCCCTGGTGCGGGCCAACTCTGCCACGGAGACCCTGGGCCGCATCAAGTCGGCCACGCTGCGCCAGAGGCTCTTCGGGTNCAGGGGGCTGCTGCCCTCGGGGGAGTGACCTAGTCGTCCACGGCCGAGAGGCCGACGCCGAAGAGGATCCCCAAGATCGTGGTGTAGACGATGCCGACGCCCGAGAGGCGGTAGTCGTTGAAGTCGACGCTCAGGGTCGTGTGGAGCTGGAGCACGTCGAGGATGTCTGAGACAAAGAGCGCCGCCATCACGGCCAGCGGCACCCAGAACAGGAGCTTGGGGAGCCACGAGGGGTAGCCGAAGGCGGCCAGGCCCCAGAGCCACGACACCACGAGCGAGGTGATGAGGAACGCCCCGAGCGGCACGCAGGTGGAGCGCGAGACGAAGGTCACCGCCGGGCCCATGGCCAGGATCCCCGCGTCGTTGGCCATCACGGCGAATGCCAGCTGGAACGAGAGCGTCATCCACAGCAGGCAGGCGAGCGTCGTCTGGATGAGCCTCCTCCTCGGCGCCTGCAGGGCCGGGCCGTCCTTGGCCCGGGTGCTCACGGGCATGGCGAAGCCCATGGCGAGGCCGAGGAGCACGATGAGCCACGCGCCGCGCCGCACTATGTCGCCGGAGAAGGCGTCGAGCTGCCGGGCGGNCNCTGTGGCGGGCAGCGCGATGGTGCCCATGATAGGGAAGGCCGCGATGAAGCACAGGAACCCGAAGGACGCCGCAGCCATGGCATAGCGGAGGCGCCGGGGCACGCAGATGTCGCGCATGATGACCACCACCATGCCGGCGACGCAAGGGACGGCGTAGGCCACCACCATGCAGGCCAGGGAGCAGGCCGAGACCTCGCCCGCCGTCGCGGCAGGGTTCGCCAAGGCGCAGGTGAGCACGACGAGGCTCACCACGACGGCCGCGCACAGCGCGATGCCGGCGTTGAGTATGGGCCTGCGCCCTGGGCGCGCGATGGCGCCGTTCATGTCGTCGTGGCCCATGCCCCCCCTTCCCGAGGTCCGCACAAGAATACACCGNNNCCCGACGNCCCGTGAATCCGCACGGCCGCGGTTCAGCCGGTAGAATCATCCCCAGTTAGCAGCCGGCCCCCGCCACCCGGAAAGGACTCCCCATGATCGACCGCTACACCCGCCCCGAGATGGGCCACATCTTCTCGCTCGAGAACAAGTACGCCATCTGGCAGGAGATCGAGGTGCTGGCGTGCGAGGCCCACGCCAAGCTGGGCGAGTCGGGCATCACCGAGGAGGAGGCCGCCTGGATCCGCGCCCATGCGGGCTTCGACGTGGACGAGGTGGACGCCATCGAGGCGGTCACCAACCACGACNTCATCGCCTTCCTCACCGACCTGGGCGAGCACATCGACGCCGAGGTCCCCGAGGGCGAGCCCAAACCCAGCCGCCACGTGCACTACGGCATGACCAGCTCCGACCTGGGCGACACCGCCCTCTGCCTTCAGCTGGTGCAGGCCACCGACATCATCGTCGACGACGTCCGGCGTCTCGGCGGCATCTGCCTGCGCCGTGCCTTCGAGGAGCGCGACACCCTCTGCGTGGGCCGCACCCACGGCATCCACGCCGNGCCCATGACCTTCGGCATGAAGTTCGGCAGCTGGGCGTGGGAGCTCCACCGGGACCTGCGGCGCCTCGAGGACGCCCGCGCCACCGTGGCCTGCGGCGCCATCAGCGGCGCGGTGGGCACCTACTCCTCCATCGACCCGGCCGTGGAGGCCTACGTCTGCGAGCACCTCGGCCTGAACGCCGACCCGCTGTCCACCCAGGTGATCAGCCGCGACCACCNCGCCTACCTCGCCGGTGTCCTCGCCACGACGGCGGCCACCTGCGAGCGCATCGCCACCGAGATCCGTAACCTGCAGAAGACCGACACCCTCGAGGCCGAGGAGCCCTTCCGCGCCGGNCNGAAGGGCAGNTNGNCCATGCCCCACANGCGCAACCCNATCACCGCCGAGAAGGTCTGCGGCCTGGCCCGCGTGGTCAAGGCCAACGCCCAGGTGGCCTTNGACAACGTGGCCCTCTGGCACGAGCGCGACATCTCGCACTCCTCGNCCGAGCGCGTGGCCATGGCCGACTCCTTCATCGCCCTCGACCACATGCTCCACTGCCTCATCCGCATCGTGGACGGCCTCGTGCTCTACCCGGCCCAGATGCTCGCCAACCTCAACAAGACCCGCGGCCTCATCTTCTCGTCCAAGGTGCTGCTCGCCCTGGTGGACGAGGGCCTGAGCCGCGAGGACGCCTACGCCGTGGTGCAGGAGAACGCCATGGCCACCTGGCGCGAGATCCAGGCGGGCGAGCCCGGCACCACCTTCCGCGAGAAGCTCGCCGCCGACCCACGGGTGTCCCTCTCCGGGGAGGCGCTCGACGCCATCTTCGACCCGCGTTCCTTCCTCACCCGTGTGGACGCGGTCTTCGACCGCCTGGGGGAGCTCTCCTTCGAGTAGGCCGTCCTGTCCGCCCTTTTTCGGTCCCCACGTTTCAGCATGGGGCTCAATGGGCACGAAGACCCCCANGGAACCCAGGAGAGGGGANGCGGGCATGGCTGTTTCGAAGGAGATCTCGGAGTTCGTCGACGAGGTGTGGCCGAGCGTCAAGAAGGACATCGCGGCCCTGGTGGCGGTGGACTCCGTGGAGGACCTCGCCGCGGCGGCGCCCGGCGCGCCCTGGGGCCCCGGCCCCCGCGCGGCGATGGACGAGGCACTCGACCAGGCCCGGCGTCACGGGCTCGAGACCTGCGACATCGACGGGCGCATCGCCTATGCCGACCTCCCTGGCACCGGCGACGGCGTGCTGGCCACCATCGCCCACGTGGACGTGGTGCCCGCCGGCCCCGGCTGGGACTCCAACCCCTTCGAGCTGCGNNAGCGCGACGGCTACCTCGTGGGCCGCGGCGTCGTGGACGACAAGGGGCNCTTCGTGCTCACGCTCTGGGCGGCCGAGTACTTCCGTCGCGCCGGCAGGCCGCTGCCCCGCACGCTGCGCTGCATCGTGGGCGCCAACGAGGAGACCGGCATGAAGGACGTGGCGGCCTACCTCGAGCGCGAGGGCGAGCCGTGGTTCCTGTTCACCCCCGACGCCGAGTTCTGCGTGGGCTGCGGCGAGAAGGGCCACCTCACGGCCACGTTCCTCTCGGGCCCCGTGGCCGGCGCGCCCCTCGTCTCGGTGAGCGGCGGCACCGTGGCCAACGCCGTGCCCGGCACCGCCACGGCCGTGGTGGAGGCCCAGGCGGCGAGCCTGCCCGTGGCCGACGGCATCGAGGTCCGANACCTCGGCGGCGGCCTGGCCGAGCTGTCGGCCACCGGCGTGGGCGGCCACGCGTCGCTGCCCGACGGCACGGTCAACGCCATCGCCGTGCTCATCGGCTACATCGCGGACAACGGCCTGTACGACGCACGCACCCAGGGCGGCTACGTGTCGTTCGTGCAGGGGCTGCTCGCCTCCACCGATGGCTCCTCCGTGGGCCTTGCCTCCGCCGACGACAAGTTCGGCCCCCTCACCATGGTGGGCGGCGTGGCCCGCACCGTGGACGGCCGCTTCACCCAGACCGTGGACATCCGCTTCCCGACGTCGACGACCTCCGAGCACCTGCACGCGGTCCTCTTCCGGTTCGCCGAGGAGCACGGCATGCGCATGAGCGCACCCCACGTCATGGAGCCTTCCTACATCGAGCCGGACTNCCCGCAGGTGNTGGCGCTGGTCGACGCCTACGAGGGGGTGACCGGTCGGGAGGGTGACGCCTTCACCATGGGCGGCGGCACCTACGCGCGGCACTTCGCAAACGCGGTATCCTTCGGCCCGGAGGGCGGCGACCGCGCCGTGCCCGAGTGGGCCGGCTCCATGCACGGCCCCAACGAGGCGGNGAGCGCGGCGGCCCTNCGCGAGGCCCTGGCCGTGTACATCCAGGCGATCGAGAACCTGATGGCGCTGTAGGGGCGCTCGCTGCCGGGAGGGGGTGACAGGGGTGCCTGGCCTATCTGTCACTCACTATATTTCTCTATTTATGTCATCCGGCCCTCTGACGGGGCGCCCCCGGAAAATGGGACAGAAGTGTCCGACCAAAGGGACAGGGGGGTTGTGTCCCGTGATGATGGCGTGACAACCGTGCGCAGGGTCTGTGCATACAAGCTGAAAAAACCCGGGCCGTCGTATACTTCTCCCCTGACGAAAGGGTTCTAGCTTCATGACCACCCATGACTTTGCGCCGCGCGGGGTCTGCTCCCGCGCGATCCATATAGAGCTCGAGGACGACGGCCGCACCCTGCGCTCCGTGTCCTTTGAGGGCGGCTGCGACGGCAACCTCAAGGCCATCGGCACCCTGTGTGCCGGCCGCCCGGTCGACGAGATCGTGGCGCTCCTCGAGGGCAACACCTGCGGCCGCCGACCCACCTCCTGCGCCGACCAGCTCACCCGCGCCCNCCGGNCGGCCCAGGCGGAGGTGTAGCCCATGGCATCGACCCAGCGCCGGCCCACGCCGCGCCGGGCCGCCGGCCGGACCCGTCCGGCCCCGTCCGGCCGCACCAAGCCCAAGACCCCCAAGACCCGGGCCGCCGCCACCCGCACGGCCGCCGGTTACGCCGTGCCGCGCCCCAAGGGCGCCGACCGGCCAGCCATCGACCGCCGCACCCTCATCAAGGGCGGCGTGGGCATCNGCGCCGTGGCGGTCNTCGGCTCGGCCCTGAGCTCCATCCAGGGCTGCTCGTCCAAGGGTCAGGGAGACGCCCAGGCCCCCGACCCCGTGGTGGTCGACGAGGGCTCGGCCACGAGCGTCCTCGACTCCTACACCGCCGCCGACGCCGCCCCCGGCCTCGCCCAGACCGGCGNGTGGACGCTGCCCCTGGGCACCGTGCTCACGCCGTCGGAGGGGCAGTGGATCGCCTGCACGCTCACCGGCGAGAACGCCAACCCGCCCGTGAGCGCCGGCGCGTTCTCCCTGGCCTCCGGCACGGTCCAGGCCGTGGTGGAGCGGCCCCGCACCCAGGGCGCCACCTACGTGGTCTACGAGGCCCGCTGCTCCGACTCGGTCTACGCCTGGGTGGAGCTCGACACCGTCTCGGGCTCCTGGACCCTCTACGGCTCGGCCTTCTCGGGCGGCGCTCTCGCCGGTGAGCCCGTGGAGCTCTACTCGGCCGACACCGAGTGGGAGCCTCCCCTGGTGGCGTGCTCCGGCGACGCCGTCCTGTGGCTCGTCATGCCCGTGGCCTCCGGGTCGCAGTCCACCCAGGACTCCACCTGCCACATCTGGCGCGCCGGCCAGGCCGAGGGGTCTGTGGCGGTGACCTCCCACGGGCGCTTCGCCTGCGAGCCCACCGTTTCCGACGGCGTCGTCACCCTGGTGCCCCGCGTGCGCGAGGACGAGGGCGTCTATTACGGCATCACCGCCTACGACCTGGCGTCCGACCTCTCAAAGCAGGTGGACCAGCTCGTGTTGCCCCAGACCGTCAGGCCCTTCTCGGCCGTGCGCATGGGGGAGCGCTTTGTCTTCCAGATCGAGGCCAACTACCAGTCGGGCGGCCAACTGGGCAAGATGGGCACCTACGTGTCGCAGGGGGACGGCTCGTTCGTCTCCGTGGCCCGCGAGCCCCTGGCGGCGCCAGCCGGCAAGGGCGACANCGTGGTGGTGAAGGTGCGGGCCAGCTACGTGGTCGCCGACCTCGCCAACTCGACCTACGGCACCCTGGCCGCCGAGGACCGTGCCGTCGACTACGGCGAGTACCCGGCCCGCGTGGGAACGTGCGACACCTTCGTCACGTTCTGCACCGTCAAGGACCCCACCACCGGCTACCCCTCCGCGGTGTCGGTCCGGGCCTTCTCCGTGGCCTAGGCGGGGCGGTCCCTTTCANCCTTNTCACCCATNCCCCCTTNNGNATGGAAATTNCCTGGCTGGGGTAGACTGGTATTTGTTCAGTTATATGGAACGGCCCGCGACACCGGGCCGTTGCACCGGTTTTTTGCGAGCAAGGGGGCCCTCCATGGCTTCAGACGCCAAGCGCATTCTGTTGGTTGAGGNNGAGAAGGTAATCCGCGACGCCGTGCAGGCGTACCTGGAGCGCGAGGGTTACTGGGTGCGCTCCGTGGGCGACGGCCAGTCGGCCGTGGAGGAGTTCGANAAGCNCACCTTCGACCTCATCATCCTCGACCTCATGCTCCCCAAGCTGTCCGGCGAGCGCGTTTGCCGCGCCATCCGCGACACCTCCGACGTGCCCATCATCATGCTCACCGCCAAGGGTGAGGTCGAGGACCGCATCATCGGCCTCGAGCTCGGCGCCGACGACTACCTCATCAAGCCTTTCTCGCCCCGCGAGCTCGNGGCCCGCGTCCGCGCCCTGCTGCGCCGCGCCCGCGTGGAAGCCGAGCCCCAGATCGAGGTCCTGGACTTCGGGGACCTGGTCATCGACATCTCCGGCCACAAGGTGATGGTGGNGGGCAAGGAGGTCGACCTCACGGCCTCCGAGTTCAAGCNNCTCACCACCCTCGCCCGCTACCCCGGCCGCGTGTACACCCGCATGGAGCTCGTGGAGAAGGTTCTCGGCTACGACTTCGAGGGCTACGAGCGCACCATCGACTCCCACGTGAAGAACCTTCGCGCCAAGCTGGGCGACGACCCCCGCAACCCCAAGTGGCTCTACACCGTCCACGGTGTGGGCTACCGCTTCGAGGCCCCGGAGAAGCCGGCGGAGGAGCAGAAGTAACCCATGGCCCGCGTCGACTCCCACAGCACCGCCCACGAAGGTCAGGGCGGCCAGGAGCACGCCGAGGGCCAGGGGGCCGCGTGGCAGACCGGTAGGGCGGACGTCGGGCGTGGGCCGAGCTTCTCGAGCCGGCTCATCCTCTCGTTCGCCCTCACGGCGGTCATGACGGCTGCTCTGCTCGTNGCGGNGCTCGNCNTGGTNTGGGAGGGGCAGTTCCNGAGCTACACCCGCNACAACATGGAGCGCATGGCCTCCAACACGGCCAGCATGCTGGCCCGTGCCTACAAGGCCGCCGACGGCTGGGGCGCCTCCACCAACCAGGTGGTGAGCGCCGCGAGCGCCCAGGCGTCCGACGTGGGCATCCAGGTCATCAACGCCAACGGCACGATCATCTACGACGACACATGGCCCGCCTCGGCCGTCGTCGGCGAGGACGGCGCGCCCTCCGTGTCGCTCGCGCCGGCCGCGCCGGAGTCTGCCGTCACGGCTCCCGTGGAGGTGGACGGCGGGCGCGTGGGCACCGTGCGCGTGTGGGCNTTCGGCTCGGACGCCCTGCTCACCAAGTCCGACGCCGCGTTCCGCAAGNACTCCTACGGGGCCATCGCGGCCGCGGCCTGTGCCGCCATGTTGCTCGCCTGCATCATGGGCGTGTTCATCTCGCACTCCCTCTCCAAACCCATCCGGCGCATCGCGCAGGCCGCCAAGGCCCTGCGCAACGGCGACCTNNCGGCCCGCTGCCGCGTGGACGGCGAGGACGAGATCGGCCGGTTGGGGGAGACCTTCGACGACATGGCCACGAGCCTCGAGCGCGACCTTACGATGGAGCACCGCCTCACCTCCGACGTGGCCCACGAGCTGCGTACGCCCCTCATGGCCATGCTCGTGAACGTGGAGGCCATGCAGGACGGCGTGCTGCCGGCCGACGACGAGCACCTGGCCCTCGTGGCCAGCGAGGTGCGCCGCCNGTCGCGCCTCGTGGACGCCATGCTGCGGCTCTCGCGCATCGAGAACGGGACCACGGCCGTCAAGCTGGANACCTGCGACATCGGCGCGCTGGTGGGTGCCATCGTGGAGAGCCAGGAGGGCCTGTTCCGCGACCAGGGGCTCGAGCTCACCTACATCGGCCGCGCCCCCTCAGACGAGCTGCGCTGTGCGGCTGACCCCGACATGATCAAGCAGGCCGTCATCAACCTCATGAGCAACGCCATGCGCTACACGCCCGAGGGCGGCCACGTGGTGGTGTCCGTGGGCCGCGAGGGCTCCGACATGGTCATCTCCGTGGCCGACACCGGCATAGGCATCGCAGAGGAGGACCTNCCCCGCGTCTTCTCNCGGTTCTGGCGCTCCGACGCCAGCCGTGAGCGCGTGAGCGGCGGCCTCGGCGTGGGCCTGTCCCTCGTGAAGGAGATCGTCTCCAAGCACAACGGCTTCGTGGAGGTGAAGTCGGAGCTCGGGCAGGGGACCGTGTTCATCATCCACATCCCAGCCGAGCAGCCCTCCCACCGCGTCCGCGGCCTCGGGTCTACGCATTAGGGTTCCTCTACAATGGAGGGTCAGTGCGTCCGAAGAGAGGGGCGCCGAGGCCCACAGACGGGGGAGAGGACCCATATGGAGACCATGGACAGGCGGCCGGACGGCTCGGGCAAGGTCCGCGACATCTACGACTGCGGCGACAACCTCCTCATGGTGGCGAGCGACCGCATCAGCGCCTACGACTTCGTGCTGCCCGCCGAGATCCCGTCCAAGGGCGAGGTCCTCANCCGCATCTCGGCGTTCTGGTTCGACCGCTTCGCCGACCTCGTGCCCAACCACATGGTCTCCATGGACGTGGCGGACTTCCCCGAGGAGTTCNCCCGGTGGGCCGACTACCTGGACGGCCGCGCCATGCTCGTGAGGAAGGCCCAGCCGCTGCCCGTGGAGTGCATCGTGCGCGGCTACCTCACCGGCTCCGGCAAGAAGACCTACGACGAGGACGGCACCGTGTGCGGCATCGCGNTGCCCGACGGCCTCCGGGAGGCCTCAAAGCTGCCCGAGCCCATCTTCACCCCCTCCACCAAGGCCGATTTGGGCGACCACGACGAGAACATCTCGTTCGAGCGCTGCGCCCAGATCGTGGGGCCCGAGGTGGCGGTCNGTCTGCGCAGCCTCTCCATAGCCTTGTACAAGGCGGCTTCCGAGTATGCCGCCGAGCGCGGTATCATCATCGCCGATACAAAATTCGAGTTCGGACTCATCGACGGCGAGATCGTCCTCATCGACGAGTGCCTCACCCCCGACTCCAGCCGCTTCTGGCCCGCCTCCACCTATGGGGAGGGCGAGGTCCAGCCCAGCTACGACAAGCAGTACGTGCGTGACTGGCTGCGGGCCAANTNGGACATGGAGGGGGAGCCGCCCCACCTTCCGGCCGACGTGGNCGAGGGCANGGNCGCGCNGTACCAGGAGGCGTACGAGATCGTCTGCGGGGAGCCGTTCNTTCCCGCAANGGAGCAGCATGTCTCAGCGTAACCCCAACAACGACCGCTCCCAGAAGCAGCGCACCGAGGGTGTCTCGGGCATGACGCGCAAGGGCGCCTCCCGGGCCAAGCCGGTGTCGCAGGCGGGCTCCACGGTGCAGGTCGTGGAGCGCCGGTCCAAGACCCGCTCCAAGGCCAACCCCGCCACCCTCTCCAAGGAGGAGAAGAAGGAGCTCAAGCGCCGCGAGCGCGACGAGCGCGACCGCGTGACGGTGGTCAGCAACATCCTGCAGCGCCAGGACCCGGCCTACGCTGGCCTGCGCCGTCTGTGGTGGATCCTCCTGGGCGCCGGCCTCGCCTTCACGGCCGTCTCCTGGATCTGCATGTTCATCGTTCCCGGCGCCTCCAGCGACCCGGGCACCCCCATGGGTATGGCCGCCATGGTCTGCATCATACTGGCGTACGTGTGNATCATCGGCGGCTTCATCTTCGACTGGGTGAAGGTGCGCCCCATCCGCCGCAAGATCGAGGCTACCGTGGCCGGCATGACCGAGAAGCGCATGCAGCAGATCGTGGACGACGACTTCCGTCGCGAGGAGGAGGCCCGTCTGGCCCGCGAGCNGCGCAAGCGGGGCACCAAGTAGGCTAGAATAGCCTTTGCACAACGCGCCTGTAGCTCAGGGGATAGAGCACCGCTCTCCTAAAGCGGGTGTCGACGGTTCGAATCCGCCCAGGCGCACCACGATAACCGCAGGCCGGGACCGCCAACGGGCGTCCCGGCCTTTTTGCTGCCGCGACCCGGCGGCCGGCCCCCTCTCCCGGCCGTCTCCCCTCGGCACCTGAACGCGTCCGAGGGCACCCCCATTCCCACCTGAACGCGGTTGAGGGCGGATTTGGCGCCCCTGAGTGCGTCTGAGGGCGGATTCCGGCTCGTTCGGCCGTCCGGAGTCGCCCTCAACCGCGTTCAGGTGCCGAGGAG
>NZ_CAJMXC010000027.1:0-19618 GCF_905219715.1 Olsenella sp. CU969 | reverse complement strand
TGCCTGGCGGTGGGGGCCACCCTCAGGCCGGGCATCGACACGGTGCTCGACCTCGTGGGCTTCGAGGGGCTCCTCCGTGGCACCGACCTCGTGGTCACCGGCGAGGGACGGCTCGACGCCCAGACCGCCCACGGCAAGGTGGTCTCGGGCGTGGCGGCGGCGTCCCGGCGGGCGGGCGTGCCCTGCGTGGCCGTGGCGGGGTCGGTGGACGAGGGCTACCGTCCGGGCGACATCCCCGGCCTCGCCGCCGCGGTGTCCTGCGTTACGAGGTTGGAACCCCTGGAGCGGGTGCTCGCCCATGCTGAGGAGAACTNTGCCTCCGCGGCGGACCGCCTCTTCTCGCTCCTGACCATCGACCTCCCGTGACGGCGGGCTGGTGGCAGCGGCCGGGTTTTGACAGGCTCTCGCGCTCCTTACAGCCCGTTTGACAGAAGGTGGTCGCGTAGATAGGGGACCGCAAAGGTGAGCCTGCCGCGTCCGGCCTGCTCCACCACGCCGGCGTCGAGGAGCCTCCTGCGGTACTTCTGGGCGTAGTCGGGGGTGACCCCGAGGCGCTCGGCGACGTCGCCGATGCGGCTCGACCCCTCGTCNGGGGCCATGGCCGTGAGGAAGTCGACGTCGCGGTCGGAGAGGGCGCGCAGCGTCGTCTCGCAGACGTCGTTCTCAAAGTCTGCCTGCGAGGAGGCAGCCGCGCTCTCAAGGATATCCGGTGTGAGCTCGCCGCCGGGCTGCAGGCGGATGGCTATGTTGTGCCCCAGGAGCTGCATGAGGTACGCGGACCCCTGTGACGCCTCTGCCGCCTGGCGCGTCATGGGGCCGGCGCTCGCGATTCCGAGCTCGCGGAACGCATCCTCGTAGAACGCCTCCACGTCGCCGATGGGGATGGCGGGGAGGGGGAGCTTCCGGGCGCGGTTGAGGAAGGTGAGGACGCGGTCGTTGAGGGTCGCGGAGACGGCGCCGGGGAGCCCCGCCATCACGATGGCGNCGTCGAGGCCCTGGCCGACCAGTTCCTGGTACACGGAGACCAGCTGACGGACCTCCGGGGAGTTGGCCTGAAGCTCGTCGATGAGGATGAGGGAGCCCCTGCCGAGCTCGCTCAGCCTTNGCACGGTCTGGGTGAGACGGTGCTCGGGGCTGGCCACGGTCGGAGCATCCTTGGAAAACTGGACCCCGACGGAGAAGCCGAGCGCCCCGATGCTGCCGCCCGAGATGCGGGCGTGGTCGTCACCCTCGACGTACCTGCCGGCGTCTGCCTGCAGTTTCTCGACGATCCTGTCGAGCATCCCCTCGGAGGGGATCGTGGGGNTGGCGACGNTCCAGCCGCGGGCGCGGGCCCGTTCGGCGAGCTCCCAGAGGAGGACGGTCTTGCCGCTGCCCCGTTGGCCGAGCATGACGATGGAACGCTCCCTGCTGCCGGGGGCGGAGTCGAGACCGGCGAGCATCGTCCCGATCTGGGGTTCCCGACCCACCAGTTGGGACGGGCGGTTGCCAAACGAGGGGGCGAAAATCGTGTCTATGGTCATTCATCCTCCTCACCTGCAGTTTTCCTTTTTTTCCTATTTTTTCCTTTTTTTCCTATTCGTCAAGCGGGCCGTCGCTGCGCGGGCTGGGAGCCGCCATGGGCGGGCGCTGCCGTCCCGGTCGTGCCACTCCTCGCGCAGCGCGTAGGGGACGGCACCCACCAGCACCATGTCCCCGCGACGGCTACAATCCCCCCAAACCCCGACGGATGGGAGTCGCCATGGAGCCGGACCGTGTTCTCGTAGACGTAGACGCCCTGCGCGCGTACCTGCTCGACTACTGCGGCACGGCCATGTTCTCCGGCTTTCCCGCGGCACTGCTGGACGTGGCCGACGTGGACGGCGCGAGCCCCGAGGAGCTTGTCTCCATCGCGGAGCGCCTGGGCGTGGACCCGGCGCGGTTCGCGGTGGGGGAGTGAGGGGCGCCGGCCTCCGCCCCCCGCCAGCGACCGGTCCCTTACTTGAGCGTTGGAATTGTTTCTGCTCGGCGCACCATGGCCCATAGCGCGGGCCCCGGCGTGGTCTATACTCAAACGGCAAACAACCTTAAAGAATGGATTCNTGCCTAAACAGGCCTTGCGAGGGGGATGCGGTGTCTGAGACCGTGATTTTGACGAACGGGGGGGGGCGCTCCNGGCCTAACCGCTACAACGGAGCCATAACCAGGGAGCAGTACCTCTTCCGCGAGCTGGTCGTTGCGGCCCGCATGCTGCAGGACGACCCCGACCCCGCCGCCGTTCTCGAGCGCATCGTCTCTACCAACGCTTTCGGCTACCCCACGGAGCGCGAGCTGCGCTCCATAGGCCGCGCCTGCCTGCGCCGCCTCGTGGCCCTCTCCGGCGACCCGTCCCTCCGCGCCTCCCTTGTCGACCTCCTCCTCAACGGCATAGCCTCCCAGCGTCATCAAGTGGCGCTCTACGCCATGGCCCGCGATAACCGGCTGGTGGAGGAGTTCCTCGTCAACGTGGTGGCCGAGAAGCGACGCGCTTTGGACCCCTCCCTCACCCGCCGTGACATCGTGACCTTCCTCGAGGGCCTGTGCGGCCAGGACGCCGTGGTGGCCTCGTGGTCGGACGCCACGCTCAACAAGATCCGCCAGGTGCTCGCCAAGTCCCTCGAGGAGTCGGGTCTCTACGACCGCAAGGAGGAGCGCCTGGCCCCCGTTCTGGCGGACCCCGAGCTCTCGCGCCTCATGGGCCTCAACGACGACGGTCGCCTCATCCCCGCCTTCGGGGAGGTGATCTAGGTGCCCCGGACCATGGCCACAGACATCACCGCCGCCTTCAGCGGCCTGCNCGAGCGCCTGGACAGCGNGGACTTTCTCCTTGGCCGCGGCCTTGCCAACGAAGTGGCGCTCTACATCCTGCCCTACGACCCCGCCCGGGAGAACGAGGTGCGGGCCAAGACGGCCGATCTGGTGGCGGACTCCCAGGCCGGCAAGCTCCGCGCCGCGGTGCACGAGGCCAACCTCTGGCGCATCTTCGAGCAGATAAGCACCGAGCCCCGGGACGTCTTGTCCAAGTANGCCCAGCTGGAGGAGCGCCGCGGGTCCGAGGCCCTGCTCGATCGCATTCAAAAGCGCAACGGTCCCGAGGACCACGTAGCCGCCATGGGCAGTGAGCCCCACGAACCCGNCAGGGACGTCCTCNTCATAACCGGCGTGGGCCAGGTCTACCCGTTCATACGGGCCCACCAGGTGCTGAGCGCGGTGCAGCCCGTGATCTCCAACGTGCCTGTGGTCATGCTCTACCCCGGCGCCTACGACGGGCAGTCTCTCAAGCTGTTCAACTGTTTTATTGACGATAATTACTATCGTGCGTTCTCGCTGCTCTAGGATGGTTTTGCCATGCAGATCAAAGACATGTTCGCAAAGTCCATCGACCGCAACATCGAGGGCCTGGTCAAGGTGGACCAAGACTCCGCCCCCGTGGTGCGCNAGGAGCTCGAGGAGTACGTGGTCACCCGGGAGGTCGCCGGCCTCCTGGCCTCGTTCTACGACAAGTACGAGGCCGCCATCGACAGCCCCAACGACAAGATCGGCGTCTGGATCTCTGGCTTCTTTGGCTCCGGTAAGTCGCACTTCCTCAAGATGCTCTCGTACCTGCTGTCCAACCGCTCCGTAGACGGCACGCCGGCCATCGACTTCTTCAAAGGCAAGCTGGAAGACTCCATGGTCGAGGCCCGCATGAGGCGCGTGGCCGACAAGACCTGCGGCGAGACCATCCTCTTCAACATCGAGGACAAGCGGGTGGGCGCCAAGGACGCCGGTGCCATCACCCGCACCTTCGCCCGCGTCTTCGCGGACCACCGCGGTTTCTACGGCGAGGACNCCACGCTGNCGCGNCTGGAGGNCTACATCGAGAAGCAGGGCAAGACAGAGGCTTTCCGCGCTTCTTTCGAGGAGGTGGCCGGCGAGCCCTGGGTGGACGCCCGCCCCGACTACGAGTTCAACCNGGAGGACGTCGTTGACGCCCTTGCCAACTCCGGCGTCATGACCCGCGGCGAGGCCGAGGATTGGTTTGCCAACCGCGTGAACGTGCGCGGCACGGCGGACGAGGTGGGTTCCGTTGACTCCCTCACCACAGAGATCTGTGCCTACGCCGAGCGCCGCGAGCGCGAGTTGGGCCGTCCCTTCCGCCTGGTGTTCATGATCGACGAGGTGGGGCAGTTCATCGGCGACAACACCGACCTCATGCTCAGCCTCCAGACCATCGTGGAGTCCCTGGGCGTCAAGGGCGGCGGCCGCGTGTGGGTGATGGTCACCAGCCAGGAGGCCATCGACGAGGTCACCAAGGTGGCGGGCAACGACTTCTCCAAGATCCAGGGGCGCTTTGACACCCGTCTCTCGCTCTCCAGCTCCGGTGTGGACGAGGTCATCCAGCGNCGCATCCTGGAGAAGACGCCCNGCGCCAGGCAGGTGCTCGAGGCCGAGTACGCCGAGGACGCCTCCGTTCTGGCAAACCTCTTCACCTTCAAGGACGCCACGGCCGACCTCAAGGGATTCCGCTCGGCCGACGAGTTCTCGCGCTCGTTCCCGTTCCCCAGCTACCAGTTCCGCATCGCCCAGCGGGCCATGAGCGAGATCCGCAAGCACGGCAGCTCGGGCAAGCACCTCTCCAGCGGTGAGCGCTCCATGATCAGCGGCTTCAAGGAGACGGCCNAGGCCGTCAAGGCCNAGGACCAGCGCNTGCTCGTGCCGTTCTGGCGCTTCTACGACACCCTGGCCACCTTCATGGAGAGCCATATCCGNCANGTGATCGACCGCGCCGATGAGGCCGCCAGGGTAGGGGAGGGCCTGGAGCCCAGGGACGTGGAGGTGCTCAAGCTCCTGTATCTGGTGCTCTACGTGGACGACGTACCCTCCAACCTTGAGAACCTCGTGGTGATGATGACGTCGTCCATTGACGAGGACCGTATGGCTCTGCGTGCCTCCGTGGCCGAGTCCCTGGACCGCCTGGTCAAGGAGAACTACGTGGGCCGCATGGGCGACACTTACCGGTTCCTCACCGACGACGAGCAGGAGATCGCCCGTCAGATAGCGCGCGAGGAGCCCGACAACGGCACCATGGTCAACGCCATCGGCGACGCCCTCTTCAACCGGATCTTCGAGGACACCAAGGTCTCCATGGGTGTGAACTCCTTCCCGGTGGAGAAGCGCNTGGACGGCATCCGTATACAGGGCAACCCCGGTGGCCTGCTGTTTGAGGTGCGCAGCCCCATCTCCGAGGCCATGCCCCGCGGGCAGCTGCTCCTCGACTCCAGCGGCCAGGCCATCCTGGTGCTCCCCGAGGACGCCCCCTATTGGGACAGGCTGTACCGCGCCGCCCAGATCGACTCCTACATCAAGAAGAACTACGGAGCCCTCAGCCCCAACGAGAGGAAGATCGTCCAGGCCAGNCAGGAGGAGTCTGCGGACCTCAAGAAAGAGGCGCAGTCCGAGATGTTCACGGCGGTGGCCAACGGCGCCCTCTACGTGAACGGCGAGGAGATCCAGAACCAGGGCATGGCCGCGAGCAAGCGCATCGACGACGCCCTCAGACGCCTGGTGGCTTCCGTTTACGACAAGCTCGGCCTCATCCAGAGCACGGCGCAGGACGACTCCAGCATCACAGAGCTCTTGCACAACCCCCTCACCACGGACGGCGACCAAGGAAACCCCGAGGCCGTGCAGGCCATGGGCAACTACCTCACCGGCAGAAAGCGCAACCACATCAAGACCACCATGGAGGACGTCCAGAAGACGTTCCAGGACAGGCCCTACGGTTGGCGCGAGGTGGACGTGGCCGCCACCATGGCCCGCCTCATCGCCGCCAAAGACGTGGAGGTGCGCGTTGCCGGCGCGGTGCTGGCACCCACNGACCCCNAGCTGCCGGGCTACCTCCGCAAGCCCAAGCTCACCTCCAAAGCCGCGGTGGGCGTCCGCGAGCGGGTGACCGAGAGCACCCTCGCCCGTTCCCGCGACGTCATCGTCACGCTGTGCAGGCCGAGCTTCTCCCTCCCTCTTGAGGAGGACGCCCTGCACAAGGGCGCCCAGGAGGAGCTCGAGGGGCTGCTGGGCACCCTTGAGGGTTGGCTTGGCAATGAGTACCGGAGAAACCCCGGCTACCCCGGGCACAGCACCGTGGCCGACGCCAAGAACACCGTCAAGGGGCTGCTGGACCTCGCCACATCTCCCAGCGACTTCTTGCAGGCCATCGCNAAGCGCGATACCGAGCTCGAGGACCTTGCAGAGGACCTCGAGGATGTGAGGACGTTCTTCAACGGGCAGGCTCCGCTGTGGGACAGGGCGTCCAAGCTCGCCGGCGACAGCGACGAGCGCGACTACCTGGAGTACGAGCCCTCAGTTGCCGGGGCCTACAAGACCCAGGACGANGTCCTGGGAAGCCGTAACCCCTACGGACGCATCAAGGACCTTGCCGACCCCATGCAGATGGTCGAGCGCGCCCATGAGGAGGCGGTCGCACAGAAGCGCGAGGAGCTCGATCGGTTTGTGGCCGGCATCTTCTCGGACGTCGAGGACTACGCCCACGAGAAGGGCGCGAGGCTGTCCGACATCGCTCAGCAGCGCACGTCGTTTGAGGGCCAGGTGCGGGGGAGCAGCTCACTCGTGGCGCTGGATGCCTTGAAGACGCGTGTGACCAACGCCCAGAACCACCTCATGGCCGATGTGGACCGCGAGTACGGGCGCATCAACACCCCCAAGGCGCCTACGGGCCGCATCAACAAGGAGAACCCGTCCGAGACGGCAAAGCGGGCGCCCGCGCCCGCGGCCCCTCCCAAGCCCAAGGCAAAGGNGGTCCCAAGGGCGGAGGCCTTTCAGCCGGCCCTGCTGGAGTCTGTGGAGGATATCGATTCCTACATCAATAAGGTTCGCAATCGTCTGATGCAGAGGCTGGCCGACGCGAACGGCCCCATCCGTCTCTCCTAGTCCGCCTGGAGGCAATGCTGTGGATACCTCGTCCCTCGAGAAGTTTGCCCTTGCCGCCCGCCACGCCCTGGAGGAGGGCGTGGCCCAGCGGCTCTACGCCCTGGCGCTGGATGACGACGGCCGGCGGGAGTCCCCCGCCGGCAGCGACGTCGTGCGCGGCCGGGTGCTGTCCAGCCAGGAGCGGGCCTGGCGCGACGTGCTCCTGGCCGTAATCGATGAGGAGGGCCTCGCCGCCTTCTCCTCGCGCATGGCTTACACGTGGTTCAACCGCCTGCTGGCCATCCGGTACATGGAGGTGCACGGCTTCTTGCCGTGCCGCATGCGCATGCTCTCAAACGCGGAGGGCGCCTTTGAGCCCGAGGTCCTCGCCCGGCCCTTCGAGGTGGAGATGGAGGGGCTCGATGCGGGGGAGGTGGCCGCCCTCGTTGCCTCCGGCGACGACGAGGCGCTCTTCCGCTGCTTCCTGCTGGCCCAGGTGAACGAGCTGGCCGCCATGATGCCGCAGGTGTTTGGCGAGGTGGGGGCGGTGGAGTCGCTCACCCTGCCCGGCAACCTGCTGTCCCGGAACGACGGCAACGCCGTGTACCTCGCGGTGCGGGACCTCCCGGAGCACCCCGTGGACGGGGAGGGGGAGCCCCTCCAGAGCGTCTGGCGGCCCAAGGACGAGGACGGGGACGCCGACCCCACGGAGGTCCTCGGCTGGCNCTACCAGTTCTACAACGCCGAGGCCAAGCAGGAATTCTTTGACTCCAAACGCAAGGCCACCGAGGAGGACCTGCCCGCGGCCACACAGCTCTTCACCCCGCGCTGGATCGTGCGCTACCTGGTGGAGAACTCCCTGGGACGCCTGTGGCTGGAGTCCCGCCCAGGCTCGCGCCTCAAGGAGANGATGNCCTACTATGTGGCNCCCGAGGAAGGGGAGGGGGGCGGTTCTCCCGCCGGGCCGGTCTCTGCCGAGTCNATCACCCTGTGCGACCCGGCGGCAGGTTCCGGCCACATGCTTGGTTACGCCTTTGAGCTCTTGTGCGCCATGTACGAGGAGGAGGGCTACCGCCCCCGCGNCGTGCCCGCCCTCATCCTCGAGAAGAACCTACAGGGGTTTGAGGTCGATCCCAGGGCGGCCCAGATTGCGGCCTTCCGCCTGCTCATGCTGGGCCGCGAGCAGGATCGCCGGATGCTCTCCCGCGGAGTGGAGCCCAAGATCACGGTCTTTGGGGACGTGCGCTTTGAGGACGGCCCCCTGGAGATGACGGCCCTGGAGGAGGGCCCCGACCTGCGCGACGTGCTGGCCCACCTGGGGGAGGTGGGGAGCCTCTGGCGTCCCACGGAGGGTGACGTGGCGNCCCTGCGCACCACGGCCGCCCAGCTCNCCGACGACGACATCTTTGAGCGGGGCGCCAAGGTGCACGTGGGGCGGGCCCTGACCTACGCCGACGTCCTCTCCCAGGCCTTCGACGTGGTGGTGACCAACCCGCCGTACATGGGGAGCTTCAAGTTCAACTCGTGGATGTCCGAGTGGATCAAGCGGAATTGCCCGGACGTGAAGAGCGATCTGTGCACCTGCTTCATTGAGCGGACCATGGGCATGCTAGTGCCCAAGGGTTACGCGGCTCTGGCTACCTCAAATTCATGGATGTTCCTGTCCTCTTTTGAGAAGNTCAGGAATCGCATCATCGATGGATTTGACATAGAAACCCTTGTGCAGCTTTCCGTTCACGGCTTCAAGGGTATCGCCGCCCAGGTCATGGCGTTCGTGATTAGCGAAGGCTATACCGGAGCGAAGGGTGGTTACATCAGGTTGAACGACTTTGACCATCATTCGCTGCAGGAGCCAAAGACGCTCGAGGCCATTCAGAACCCCGACTGCGGCTGGCTCNACCGCGCCGACGCCTCCCGCTTCCACGAAATCCCCGGCAGCCCCATCGCCTATTGGGCGAGCGACGCGATCCTCGGTGTGTTCGAAGACGGTGAAGCTCTATCTACGGTCNGCCGGCCGCGACAGGGACTTAAAACGGGAAAGAATGACTTGTTCCTTCGCATGTGGTGNGAGGTCTCAGTCAATCAGTCGGACTATAACTGCTCGTCAATCCAAGAGTCGGTTTCCTCGGGAGCACGGTGGTTTCCGTATAACAAAGGAGGCGACTTTAGGAAGTGGTATGGCAACAACGACTATGTCGTTGACTGGGAGGCTGACGGCAGGCGAATACGTGGATTTACGGACGCCCGTGGTAAGCTTCTTTCTAGACCGCAAAATACCGATACTTATTTCGCTCCTTCAATTACTTGGTCTAATATTTCGGTCGGGTCTATTGCTTTTCGCTACAAACCTGCCGTGCATNTTTATGACGGTGTCGGGCCAAGCATTTTTTCCAAAGAGTCTGATCTGGACTATTTACAGGCGGCCTTGAATAGTTCATCAATTTTATCTATTTCGTCGATTCTATCTCCGACACTCACCTTCGAGGTGGGCCAAGTGGCAAGTTATCCCGTAATTGTGGACGAGGATAATCGACCAAGNGNCGCATCGCTTGTCNGAGAGCTCCGGNATGAGTCAAAGGAAGACTGGGACTCCCAAGAGACATCCTGGGACTTTCGGCGGAATCCAATGGTGTAGCCATGAACACTGAAGCTGATGCAAGGAAGTGGNNATTAAAAGAGAGGACAGTCAAGAATGCAGTAAAAGATTCGAGGATTCGATTTAGTCGTGATTTGAATGGAGCNNTCGTTATCCCGGATGACGAATTAGCCCCCATTCCAAAACGGGTGATACAGAGCTTGATTCAATCTGTGTATGAATATAAGAACAACAACCTAATCGATTTGAGCGGGCTACAACCGAGTCAACGCGAGAGTATCTTCTCCGCGATGAGGCAGCTGGAATGGCGAGGCTATCTTGCTGGTATCGGCGAGTGTTCTTCGCTCCCTGTGCTTTTTGAAAGCGTGGTTGTCACAAATAAAGGGAGAGACTTGGCCATGGCGAAGCCTCTCCCCGGTTCGTTCGCTAAGACAATTAGAGAAAAATCTCTCCTTATAGCAATAACTCTTATAGAGAAATATCTTGTCAAGTAGGGAGGCGTTCTAATGTCCCTTGTCNCTGACAAATACNNCGCCCTCAAGGCCGGGGTCAACGACCGCTTCGACCGCCTCAAAGCCAATGAGGANGAGCTCAACCGCATCTTCGCCAAAATCTATCATATGGAGGGCGAGGTCCCCATCGAGGTGGAGGACAAGTACGTCTCCGTGGCGCGGATCTTCGACACCGAGGATGAGATTCCGGAGTCCTTCAAGGGCAACAAGTACGTGCGCACCAAGCGGGATGAGATTATCTCCCTCATCTCCTACGCCGTGGGTTGCATGTTCGGCCGCTGGTCCCTGGACAAGGACGGCCTCATCCTGGCGGATGCCGGCTCCACCGTGGAGGACTACCTGGCCAAGTTGGCAGAGGACGGCGTGGCCGAGCCCACGTGGANGCCCGACGCCACCAACGTGCTCCCCATCACCGACGACGTCTACTTTGAGGACGACCTCGCCTCCCAGCTCTTTCGCTGGGTGGAGACCGTCTACGGCAAGGACTCCCTGGAGGAGAANCTCGCCTTCATTGCGAANGCCCTCAAGCCGGACGCCAGGGCCACCCCGCGCGACGTCATCCGCGAGTACCTCATCAAGGAGTTCTACAAGGACCACCTCTCCACCTACAAGAAGCGGCCCATCTACTGGCAGCTGGACTCCGGCAAGAAGAACGGCTTCAAGGCCCTCTTCTACCTGCACCGTTACCGCCCGGACCTTCTGGCCCGCGTGCGCACCGAGTACGTGCACCCACAGCAGCAGCGCTTCCGCGCGCGGCTGGATGCGCTTGACTCCGAGCTCTCCTCCGCCACGCCCAAGGAGAAGGCCCGCATCAACAAGGAGCGCAAGAAGGTGGAGGCCCAGGCCGCAGAGCTCGCCGTCTGGGAGGAGGCCCTGCACCACGCGGCGGACCAGATGGTGGAGCTTGACCTGGACGACGGCGTGAAGGTGAACTACGCCAAGCTGCAGGAAGCCGCCCGGGGCGAGGGCATGCCCAAGAAGGTGAACCTGCTCACGCCCATCAAGTAACGGCTGCCGCGGTTAGAAACAGAGGGAACCAGTGGAGATCGCAGAGATACGGGACAGGCTCGTGGAGCTGTTCGAGGGCCGCCACACGGAGGGCACGGCCCCCACGGTCGTGGTCTGGCACGACCCCGACCGCAACTTCGAGGATGTCCTCGACCAGGTGGAACTGCTCGGTGTCACGGTGATCCGGGAGGAGCGCGACCACCTCTTTGAGCTCAAGCGCCGCCTCAACGACGAGCTGTCAGAACAGGACGTCCTGGTCTGGCGTCCCCGCGAGCACAACCTGGAGGGAGACTGGCTCGCCGATGTCGAGGCTCGGGCCACCCCCTTCTCGGCCGATGCCGTGTCCATGATCCTCCAGGACCTCAACGCCGCGGCCACCCGCGAGCTCAGGGACTTCGTGCGCGCGCATGGCAAGGCCCTCGCCGCCAAGAACACGGCCAAGCGTCTCAAGGAGGTNGCCGGCTCATACGGCTCAGCCCAGGAGTTGGAGGCCGCCCTCGTGGCGGCGCTTCTGGGGTCGGGCGCTGAGCCCGAGGCCTCGTCCATCGTGCGTGCGCTCCTCGTGGCCGATGGGGACCGTCTGGAGAAAGCCCTCAAGAAGCNCAAGCGCCACGCCATGGACGGCGCGCTCCAGCGCATGGTGGGGGAGTGGACNGGCNANACCNGGGACCTCNCCNNCACGGNCGCCCTGGGTAAGCGCCTGCTCACCGGCGCCCTTGCGGCAGCCCTGGGCGCCGACGCCTCCGCCGAGATGGCGGCGGTGGTCACCCCGGAGCAGGCGGCCATGGCCATGGACGTCTTCCGCCAGTGGGTGGCCTCCGGCAAAGACGTCGACGTGCTGGACGACCTCGTGGACCGCTTTTCAGACCCCGGTGTCCGCGGCTTTTTGGAGGGCCTGCCCTACGACGTCCTCCTCAACGTGGACGTGCTGCCCGTGGTGGACGAGGTGCTTCTCAACCGCGTCTTCTTTTTGGNGTTGGCGGGCACCGACGACTTCCGCGCCATCGAGCACCTGGTGCAGGTCCGCCAGGGCACGGCGTGGTACGGGCGGTTTGAGGGCTACTACTCTGTGCTGGCGGCCATCGCGGCCATGCTCGCGTGGTGGCGCGACAACCCCGGCTTTGCGGAGGCGGCGGACGCCAAGGCGGTGTGGAAGCGCTACACCGAGACCCTCTGGAAGATGGACGGCCTCTACCGGCGCCTGATCGGCCACGCGGCCAGGACCTCCCTCGACTACGTGGACGCGGTGGACGACCTCTGCCGGGACGCCGTCCGNCTCATGGAGGCCCGCTACAAGGAGGAGTTTCTCGTCCCGCTGGACAGGCGCTGGATGGCGGCGGCCGGCAAGGACTTTGAGAGTCGCGGCTACGTGGACGGCATCGACCGCTCCTNCCACTTCTTCCTCCCCGACGGCGCGGACGACAGGCGCCGGTGCGTGGTCGTCTCCGACGCCCTGCGCTACGAGGTGGCCCAGGAGCTCGCCGACCGCGTGGGCCGGGAGACCGTCTGGGAGGTGGACATGGGCGCCATGCAGGCTCAGTTTCCCACGGTCACCTCCGTGAACATGGCCGCCCTGCTGCCCCATACGACCTTTGTCTTTGCGGAGGACGGCGAGGACGGCTTCAAGGTGCTGGTGGACGGTGTCCAGGCCAGGGACCGCGGGCTGCGCCAGAACGTCCTGCGCGGGAGCTGCCCCTCGGGCCTGTGCGTGGGCTACGAGGACTACATGTCCCGTGGCCGAGACGAGCGCAAGGGGCTCGTCGGCGACGCCAAGGTGGTGTACGTCTACCACAACGCCATCGACGCCACGGGGNATCGCGCCCCNANNGAGAACGACGCCTTCCAGGCCTGCGACCGCGCGGTGGACGAGCTCTTTGCCCTCGTGAAGCGGTTGGGCGCCGACTACCCCTCCGCCAGGATCACCGTGACGGCCGACCACGGCTTCCTCTACACCCGCGNCCCCCTGGACTCCGCGGACTCCGTCCCGGTCTCTGACGTGGTGGAGGGCTCCGTCGTGGGGTCGGGGCGGCGCTACGTGGTGGCCGAGAAGCCCGTGGAGGCTCCCCAGCTGCAGCATGTGAGCCTGGACCACCTGTCCGGCGGCCGCCTCGTGGGTCTCACGCCCCACGGCTGCGTGCGCTTTGCCCAGCCCGGCGCCGGCGGCAACTTTGTCCATGGCGGCCTGTCCCTGCAGGAGGTCTGCGTGCCCAGGCTGACGGTCACGGCCAGGCGCCGGGGCTCCAAGGGCGCCCAGGAGCCCACGGCCGCCGCGCTGGAGCTGGTGAGCCCCCTCTCCGTCATGAGCAACACCATCGTCAACCTGAAGCTCCGGCAGACGGAGGCCGTGGGCCCCAAGGTACGCCCCGCCACCTACNAGGTGTACGTGGCCGATGCCTNCCACACGCCCATCACCGACGTCTGCATCGTGGTGGCCGACCGCGAGTCCGCCGAGCCCTGCGACCGCACCTTCACCGCGCGCCTCACCCTGAGGCCCGGCGCCCCCAACGAGGCGGACGGCTGCAGCATCGTGGCCAGAGAGGCCCGGGGCGACGTCCTGGTGCTGCAGCCCGACCTCAAGGTGCGCACATTTGGCGCCGGCGTGGACTTTGGTTTCTAGACCCGAGAAAGACGACGACCCTACCTGGGAGTGGTGATAACAGTGGCAGACGAGTGGGACGACGTGTTCGACGACAGCGACCTCGACGACGGGGAGGGCTTCTCCGGCCCCTGGGACGTCGCGCCCCCCGAGCCCCTGGACGACGAGCCCGCCGACGACGAGGAGGTCGTGCGCTCCTACGTGCTCGACGAGCTCGACCGCAAGGTGGTGGAGTGCTTCCCAGGCAAGGTGGTGCGCAAGGACCTCACGGCCATGATGNGCCGCGGCACCAACATCCCCGTCTACGTGCTCGAGTACCTCTTGGGCATGTACTGCACCACGGAGGACCCCGACGCCCTGGAAGAGGGCATCGGGCGCATCCGCAAGATCCTCGACGAGAACTACGTGCGCCCCGACGAGTCCGAGCTCATCAAGTCGAAGATCCGCGAGCACGGCCAGTACACCGTCATCGACAAGCTCGGGATCACCTACGACGAGTACGAGGACGTCTACATCGGCAAGTTCTCCNACCTGGGTATCCGGCCGTTCTCCGTGCCCTCGGAGTACCCGGACCGCTATAACAAGCTGCTACTGGGCGGCATCTGGTGCATCTCCCGCATAATCTACGCGCCCATGTCCGAGGAGGACGAGGACGGCGTCTGGGGCGACGCCCCGGCCAAGTCCAAGAAGAAGGGCAGGCGCAAGGCCAACGACCCGCGCAACTCGCCTTTCTNCCTGGCGAGCCTCACGCCCATCCAGATGCCCANCCTCGACCTCGACGACATCGTCGCCCAACGCCGGCGCTTCACCACCGAGGAGTGGAAGGAGATGCTGCTGCGCTCCGGCGGCTACGAGCCCTCCGAGCTCACGGACCGAGAGCGCATGCACTTCCTCGAGCGCATGGTGCCCCTCATCGAGCGCAACTACAACCTGGTGGAGCTGGGGCCCCGCGGCACCGGCAAGTCGCACCTGTACAAGGAGGTCTCTCCCTACGCGGTGCTTATCTCGGGCGGGCAGACCACCACGGCCAACCTCTTTGGCCGCATCAACCCCAGCGTCTACTCCAACCAGGCCTACGGCCTGCTGAGCCTGTGGGACTGCTGCACCTTCGACGAGGTGGCCGGCATGCGCTTCAAGGACGTCAACCTCATCCAGACGCTCAAGGACTACATGGCGTCGGGCTCCTACGTGCGCGGCCGGAGCGAGGTCAACGCCGACGCCTCGCTGGTCTTTGAGGGCAACATCAACGACACCGTGGCCAACATCCTCAAGACCACCCACCTCTTTGAGCCGTTCCCGCCCGAGTTCAACAACGACAGCGCCTTCTTCGACCGCATCCACTGCTACCTGCCCGGCTGGGAGATCCCCAAGATGCGCTCGTCGCTGCTCACGCGGCGCTTCGGCCTCATCACCGACTGCCTGGCCGAGTTCTTCCACGCCATGCGGGGCAAGGACTTCACCCACCACATCGACCGCTTCTTCACCCTCAACGACTGCTTCAACCAGCGCGACGAGGTGGCCGTGCGCAAGACCTTCTCGGGCCTTGCCAAGCTGGTGCACCCCGACGGCGAGATGACCAAGGACGACGTGCGGGAGCTGCTCGACTACGCCATCGAGGGGAGACGTCGCGTGAAGGAGCAGCTCAAGACCATGGCCGGCATCGAGTTCATCGACGTGGGGCTGGGGTACCGCGNCAACGAGACGGGCCTTTCCACGATCGTCGCCGTGCCCGAGCAGGCCGAGGGGTCACTGGTGCCCGAGGGTACCCTTCCGCCGGGCCATGTCTTCTCCGTNGGTGCCANCGCCAGCGGCGAGCAGGCCGNCTACAAGCTGGAGAACAAAGCCGTGCAGGGTGGGTTCGACTTCAGGGTGGAAGGCGTGGGCTACAGCAAGGACGTCCGGGAGTCCCTGCAGGCGGCGTTTGACAACTTCAACAACTGCGGCANCCGGCTCGTCCCGGGTATGGACATCGCCGCCTACGACTACCTGCTGTTCTTCAACGACGTCCAGGGCAAGGGCCTCTCCAGCGAGTGCTCCCTGGCCGAGTTCGTGGGGCTGTGCTCCGCGGCCGCCGGCAGACCTGTGACGGCCCAGACCGTGGTGCCGGGCGTCGTGCGCCTCTCGGGCACCATGGACGAGCTGCGCGACCTGGAGGACATCTTCCGGGTGGCCAAGAACGCCGGTGCCAAGAGGATCCTGCTGCCCAACTCGTCCATCGCCGCTCTGCAGACGGTGCCGGCGGACCTGCTCAACGGCATCTCGCCNTCGTTCTACCCGGACGGGGACATGCTGGCAGCGGCCCGACTGGCCCTCNACCTCTGAACCACCGTCCCACCACCCGGACACTTTTGTCCCAATGGTCGGGCACTTTTGTCCCANAACGCGAACTGGAGGGGGCGCGGACGAGGAGGCGCGCGCGGATGCCGGCGGCCTGACCGAGGCTGCACGGGCCATTGCCGACTCCCTCATGGACTAGGGGCAGCTGGCGGATCTCTGGCGGCGCCTGAGGCAGGTCGAGGAGGAGATCGGGTAGGCGCAAGGAGCCTTGTTTCCCGTCGGCCGCCCGTCCCCGTGGCGCCACGGGCGCAAACGGCGTAATTTGCAGTCTCAAAACGGCGTATTTTGCTGTGCGAGAAGGGCGTGTTTTGTAACCTGCATTTCTGACCAGCGTTTTGTCGGTAAGAGNGTGTGGGATAAGGGGCGANCATCATGGCAGGCAACGACCGGGCGGCAAGCGGTTTCCTCGTCCCGCAGGGTCACGCCCCANGCGCTTCTGAGGGACGTGCAGACGCTCGGCCTGCTCTTTGAGAACTTGGTGGCGCGAGACCTCCTGGTCTTCCTGTCCACCTATCGCGGGCTGGGGAACCGACTCTCCTACTATCGGGACGAGAAGGGCCTGGAGGTCGACTTCATCGTGGAGGGCGCCGGCGCCTGGGGTGCCGTCGAGGTGAAGCTGAGCGACCTTAAGGCCGACGACGGTGCCCGCAACCTCCTCCGCCTGCGCAAGAAAGTGTTGGCCAACGGCGCGGCCCGGAACCTGGAGCCGGCGTTCATGGCGGTGGTTGTGGGCCGGGNCNCAGNGNCNTGNCGCCGCGACGACGGTGTGTACGTGATCCCGGTGGCGACGTTGGGCGCCTAGCCGCNGGGGTGCTGGTTGGGTGACTCGGGCGCCCGGTAGAACTTCGCCGGTCTGGGCCACCGCGGGATGTTTGAGGAAAGGGGGGGCCTGTGTCGAGCGCCTCGGTGTGGGCCTCTTTTGTCTTGACCTTTCGTGTGCGCCATGAGGAGGGCGACGTCCAAGGGGGTCAAGACATCTTCTATGGTTATCTTTCAGCTAAAATTATAAAAACAGGAGTCAAGGGAGAACCATGGGAGAGATTCAAAGCTACGGTCCCGACCGCCTCGACCCCGCCCAGGGTGGTCCGCTCGATCTTGGGAGCCTGCTCGACAAGGCCGGCGCCCAGGCCAACCGGGTCCTGTCCCGTGTGGTCGACGTCATCCAGCCCGTGCTTCTGGCCGATGGCGGTGACGACGTGCGCTACGTAGTGGACATGCCCGAGAAGATNCGCCGCGCGNTCAAGAACGGCGATNTCAAGTTCGACCGCGATAAGCAGGGAAGACCCTACGCGCAGCTTCGCGTGAACGGCNAGTACGGCAAGAANTTCCCCATCAAGGAGGAGGCCGTCGAGGGCGTAGATCCCGCGCAGGTGGCCGTCGCGGCTCAGATGGCTGCGGTAAAGGAGCAGTTGGAAAGCATCGCCCGNACCCTCAACGATATCGGNGNGGAGGTGTCNCTGGTGGNCGAGGGTCAGCGCACCGACCGCGAAGCTCTGTGTGAGTCCGGTGAGTCGCTCATGCTCCAGGCCGTCGCCGCCACCGACCATGGCTTCAAACGTCTGCTCATGGCCCAGGCCGTCAAGTCGTTGAGTGACGGCAAGGCCCAGATGGAGAAGGACTTCCAGACCCATGTGCGGGCCCTTGAGGCCGGGTTTGACGGCAAGGGCGGCAAGACCAGGGTTCAAAAGATCGGTGAGACCATGGACCTTCTCCACCGCGACTTCTCCGGAATCCACCAGGCCACAGCGCTCATGGTGGCGGCGTATTTCCAAGTGGGGGAGACGGGGGCCATGCTCGAGGCCGTGCGCTCCTACGGACGGTTCATCGAGGGAGCGGTCGTGCCCAACCAGGCGCTCATAGCCGACTACGACATCAAGGACACCAAACTCGTGGGTGGTGTCNGGGAGACCAGGGCCAAGGCCCTGTCTGACATCCAATCCGTGGGTGGCAGGGCCCTCCCGGCCGACTGCNTCATGGNGCTTCTCGAGGAGGGGGATGACGAGGATGGCGAGTAAGGACAAGCGTGNCAAGGGATGCCCGAACGAGGCGTGCGAGTGCAACAAGAAGAAGCGGCTCTACAAGGCCGACGACCGCTACTGCGTGAAGTGCGGCAGCGAGCTCTTGTGGGTGTGCCGCCGTTGNTTTAGGCGCTTGCATNNCGACGACCCGTCTNAGTNGCTGTGCCGTGTTTGTCAGGCGGAACATGAAGATCTTATCCAGAAGGTGAAGAAGGGCGGCGGTGCCATCGTGGGCGGTGTCGGCACGGTGGTTACCGGGGGAGCCATCGTGGCTCAGAAGTACGGCCCGCAGATTGCCGGGGGAGCCGCCAAGGTGGCGGGCGCAGCCAGCAGAATCTTAAAGCACTAAATGGGTTTTGTCGTGCGAGCAGGGCCGGGAGGGTCGCAACCGCGATTTTCCCGGCCCTGCTCGCTCTGGCCGGCGTATGAGCGTCTTTGGGATGGGGCGGGGGTAGATGGGTGCTGCGCCATCCCTCACTCCCGCTCCCCGTGGAGCACCTCCCAGAGCCACTGGCCCTCCGCGGAGAGGTCCTCCCTCTCAAAGCCGCTGGTCTTGGCACATCCCGCCTTGAACAGCGCCGACGACTCGTCCTTGTTCGACAGGTTCCAGCACACGAAGCTCACGTCGAGGGAGTCCATGAGGTCCACCCACGCGTCGGCCGACGCCAGNTCCACCGCCCCCGACCCGCTGGCGTCGCACACGCCGAACTCGCTCACAAACACCGGCAGCCCCGCCTCTACGGCCCCCTGCAGCCGGTCGCGCAGGTCCTGCTGGTGGGTGGCGGCGTAGAAGTGCAGCGCGTACATCACGTTGTCAAAGGCCAGGGGCTCGGCGGCGGCCTTGTCCACCTCCTGGGACCACGTGGGCGTGCCCACGATCACCACCACGCCGGGCGCGTGCTCGCGTATGACCGGGATCACCTCGTTGGCGTAGCGCCTCACGTCGTCCCACGATGTGTCGCCGTTGGGCTCGTTGCAGATCTCGTAGATCACGTTGGGGCGGTCCCCCAGCCGCTCGGCCATCCTCCCAAAGAAGTCCTTGGCCTCGTCCAGGTGGGCGTTGGGGTCGCCCTCGGCGAGCACGTGCCAGTCCACGATGGCGTAGAGGTCCGCCTCGGCGGCCGCCTCCACGCCCGCCGCCACGAGGTCCTCCAGCCGCCCCCGGTCGCCGTCGGTGCAGTAGCCGCCGCTCTCCTCGGTGTACATCGCCAGGCGCACCACGCTGGCGCCCCAGTCGCTGCGGAGCTCCTTGAAAAGGGTCTCGTTCACATAGTCGGGGTACCAGGCCAGGCCGTGGGTGCTCACGCCCCGCAGCTGCACCGGCCGGCCGTCCTCGCCCACAAGGCGGCTCCCCTCCACGCGGAGCTCCCCGGTGACGGAGGGCGCCGCGTCCCGGGCCTCCCGGTCTCCCTGCGCGTGGGCGCCCTCGTCTTCCGTGGGCGCGGCGGCAGGGGCATCCTCGGCGGGGTCCTGGCTGACGGGCGGCTCCGACGGGGCGGGGCAGGCCGCCAGCCCCAGGCAGAGGCACATCCCAAGGGCCACGGCAACTGCGCGCAACGGGATCCTGACGGTCATGGCGCTCCTCTCTGCAGGGTTCTGCACAAAGGTTACAGGTGCCTTGTGC